>DAOMZK010000019.1:0-13686 GCA_035438035.1 Cyclobacteriaceae bacterium
TTTTTCCTGAATCAACCGCAGCGTGCCTTTAATAATATTTGAATTGAAGGAACCGCAAAGCCCGCGATCGGAACTGATGGCCACAATCAATATTTTTTCCTCAGTACGTATTTTGCTGTACCAATTCTCACCGTCCGCGCTGGCAGATGAAAGATTCTGCAGGATACCCATCATCTTCTGGGCAAAAGGGCGCATTTGCCATATTCGTTCCTGTGATTTCCGCAACTTGGCAGCCGCCACCATTTTCATGGCTTTGGTGATCTGCTGGGTGCTGATCACTGAACTGATCCTGGTCTTAACTTCTTTTAAACTTGCCATCGCTTTGCTACGATCAACTTGTATAAATTAATTTCAGAAATCAATTAAATTTTCCTGAGAGTTCTTTGGATAACTTCTTAATGGTCTCCAGGTCAGCATCCTCAATTTTACCAGCCTTGAAATTGTCAAGGATTCCTTTGTGCTGCGCCTTCAGCAATCCGATCAATTCCTTTTCAAAATCTCTTACTTTGCTTACGGCCACATTGTCGAGATAGCCTTTGGTTGAAGCGGTCAGAATAGCAACCTGCTCTTCTACCGTTACGGGAGCGTATTGAGGCTGCTTGAGTACTTCAAGATTTCTTCTTCCTCGTTCAATGGTCAGTTTGGTGGAAGCATCCAGGTCAGAACCGAATTTTGAGAACGCTTCCAACTCGCGGAATTGTGCCTGATCGAGTTTCAATGTACCCGCCACCTTCTTCATTGACTTGATCTGCGCAGATCCCCCTACCCGTGAAACGGAAATACCCACATTGATCGCAGGTCGGATACCCGAGTTGAACAAGTTTGTTTCAAGAAATATCTGTCCGTCAGTGATAGAGATAACATTAGTCGGAATATAAGCAGACACGTCATTTGCCTGTGTTTCAATAATCGGCAATGCAGTCAGCGATCCACCGCCTTTTACCAAGTGCTTAATGGATGGAGGAAGATCATTCATTTGCTGAGCGAGGGCATCATTGTTGATGATTTTAGCCGCGCGTTCCAGCAAACGGGAGTGAAGATAGAACACATCACCCGGATAGGCTTCACGTCCCGGAGGTCTTCTCAATAACAATGAAACTTCCCGGTATGATACAGCCTGCTTGGAAAGGTCATCATAGATAACCAAAGCCGGACGGCCGGTGTCTCTGAAATATTCTCCGATGGCAGCACCGGTAAAGGGAGCAAAGAATTGCATGGGTGCCGGATCAGAAGCAGATGCTGAAACAATCACGGTATATGGTAATGCGCCAGCTTTCTCCAATGTAGAAGCGACCAGTGCAACTGTCGATGCTTTTTGGCCAATCGCCACGTAGATACAATACACCGGTTTCCCCGATTCATAAAATTCACGCTGGTTGATGATAGTGTCAATCGCGACAGCCGTCTTACCAGTCTGACGATCACCAATAATCAATTCACGCTGACCACGGCCGATCGGAATCATCGAGTCGATGGCCTTAATGCCGGTCTGTAAAGGTTCATTTACAGGTTGGCGGAAAATTACACCGGGAGCTTTTCGCTCCAGGGGCATTTCAAATACTTCACCGGAAATTGGTCCTTTGCCGTCTATGGGGCTTGCAAGTGTGTTCACTACACGGCCCAATACACCTTCACCAACTTTAATAGCGGCAATTTTTCCCGTTCTCTTGACTATGGCACCTTCTTTAATGCCTTGGGGATCTCCAAGCAACACCACGCCGACATTGTCTTCCTCCAGGTTCAGTACCAGGGCCTGAAGACCGTTTTCGAACTCGACCAACTCACCAGCTTGCACTTTGGTAAGTCCGTAAATGCGTGCCACCCCATCACCAATGGCCAACACGGTACCGATTTCTTCCAATTCAGCTTCCGTACGGGCGTGTGAGAGTTGCTCCCTTAATATTGATGATACTTCCTCTGGTCTGATCTCTGCCATAAAATTCTTCGTTATGTCAAACTTGTTTTACAAAATAGTTCTCGTGGAATTTGTTTTTGAGGGTCTTTAATTTGCTGCTAATGGATGCATCAATCTGCCGGTCACCGATGTTGAGGATGAATCCGCCAATCAGTTCTTTGTCAACCTTCTCCTTTAATTCTACTTGCTTCTTATCGCTTAGTTTTTTTACAATTGCTTCAATGGTCTTCCTCATCTCAGCGTCCATCGGAATGGTGGTGGTAATGTATGCTTGACCAATGCCCTTATATTGGTTATAGGCCTGATGAAATTCGGATGCTATGGAAAATAAAATGGGCTCACGGTTTTTTCTGGTGATAATATCAATGAAGGACATAGTGAGGTCATTGACCTTGCCCGTAAAAATCTTGCTGAGTACTGCTCTTTTTTTCTCATGCCGGATGACCGGGCTTTTCAACATGGCACTGAATACCCGGTTTTCGCGGCAGGTTTTTGTAAACAATTGCATATCCTGATGGACAGCCTCCAGCACCCCCCGCTCGACCGCCAATCCGATCAATGATTTTATATATCGCGATGCAACGCGTAAATCTGCCATGACTTAGTTCAGCTTTAAATCTTTAATAAATCCATCCGCGAGGTCCTTTTGTTCCTTGTCGGAAGACAGGTTTTTCTTGATCAATTTTTCAGCAATCTCGAGAGAGAACGCTGCTACTTGTGCCCTTACATCCCGAAGCGCTGCCTGTTTTTCAATATTGATTACCGACTTGGCATCCTGGATAAGACGGTCAGCGTTTTTCTTTGCTTCCGCCTGTGCTTCATCATGAATCCGGTTTCCTGCTTCGCGGGCTTCACGGAGAATCTTGTCACGCTCTTCCCGTGCCTGCTTCAGGAGCACTTCATTGTCAGCTTTCAGGGAAGCCATTTCTGCCTTTGCTTTTTCGGCAGAATCCAGTGCCGCCTGGATAAATGTCTCTCTCTCCTTTAAAGAGCTCAGAATGGGCTTCCACGCCAGCTTTGCCAATAGGAAAAACAGTGCGGCAAAAACAACTATTTGCCAGAAGAGAAGGCCGGATCCGGGGGTTAATAATTCCATACTACTCGTTTTTTTCGTGTTAACTTAAGTAAAGAAACCTGCCCGGCCCATCGCCTAAGGCAAGTTTCTGACTTTTTGATTTCTTACCCGATGTCGGAGGCGGTAAGGCCTGACGCCAGGAAGCAAATCACAAGGGCAAACAGAGCCGCTACTTCCACAAGGGCAGCGATGATCAACATGGAGCCCTGCAGTTTGTTTGCAGCTTCAGGCTGACGTGCCATAGCTTCCATTGCTGAACCACCAATGCGGCCTACACCGATACCAGCGCCAATTGCTGCCAGTCCGGCGCCAATGCCCGCACCCATGATTGCGTAGCTGACATCCAATAAAATTGAGAATAACATAACGTTAATTTATTAAGTGAAACAAAATCCAGGATCGTCCTGGAGTATCCTTCCATGCAGTTGCCTGCATTACTTTCTAATGATGGTCTTCACTGTGTTCCTCTACTGCCAGCCCGATGTACAGCGATGTGAACAAAGTGAATACATAAGCCTGAATCCCCGCTACCAACAATTCAATAAGGCTTATGAACAAAACAAATATGGATGCCCCCACCCCTACAATCCAGCTATGGAAGATAAATGTGAGACACACCAGACTTAACAACACAATGTGACCTGCAGTGATGGCGGCAAACAAACGAATCATCAGCGAAAAGGGCTTGGTAAACACGCCGATGATTTCCACAGGCATAATGATAAAGCGTAAAATAAAGGGAACGCCTGGGGTCCAGAAAATATGCTTCCAGTAATTTTTGTTGCCGCTTAAATTAGTGATCAGGAAGGAGGCAAGGGCCAGCGTCATGGTGACCGCAATGTTACCGGTAAGGTTGGCAGCCCCGGGCAACAATCCCAGCAAGTTTCCCATCAGCACAAAAAAGAATAGGGTCAACAAATAGGGAAGGTACTTCTCATACTTTGGTCCAATGTTCGGCTTTACAATTTCATCCTTTACAAACAAGACGATGGGCTCAATGAATGACTGAAGTCCTTTTGGAGCTTTGCCCGTATTTCTCTTATAGCTTTTTGCCACAGCGGTCATGATCAATAAGATGATACCCGCATTGAGGAAAAGCATGGCCACATTTTTCGTAATGGACAAATCCAGTACAGTTTTTCCATTCAGGTAAATTGAATTGTGCTCCAGGGTATAGCCATTGTACGCTACCGCCTCATGGTGATCATTGTAAAAATTGCGGGAAGAAAAGAACTCTATGCCTCTTTCTCCGGAATATACAATCACCGGCAGAAACAAGGTGCCATAATGGCCGTCAAAAAAATGCCACATATGGTTGTCCAGTACGTGCTCAATGATAACCTCACTGACCTTAAACTTACCGTTGTGTTCAGACTCTGTTTGAGTGGTTTCCTCGTGGTGTTCGGACCGTGCTTTCAGGGGCGAAATCGGCCCTAAAATGAAAGACAGAAGAAGCGCAAAAAACACGGTTTTTACCAGTAGAAAGGGCTTTTTGGGGTGGATCTGCACGGTCTTAATTAAACGATTGCAAAAGTATTGATTAATACCCCAAAAAAAAATGTTTTGATTTTTTTTTGGCCCTTTCCCAGGTGCCCCGGGAGCCGTAGCGGGCCGATCAGGATTTCGATTTCCCGATGTTTATATTCCTGTACAGGAACCCCACCTCAAGGGCTGTGAAGAGCAGGTAAGAAACAATAAATAACGTGGCATTGACCCTCGCACCCGCCGGATCGATAAAAATAATGAGGAAGATGAAGGCACCACCCGTTATCATTTTCATCACAATAGAAATTAAGTACGCCTGGGTAAATAAAGCAGGTGGCAGATTCCGTCCCAGTATGTAAAATGCAGTGATGGTTGTGCAGAACATATAGATCAGGATGGCACGATAAAAGGTGGGCAGGGGAAAATTGCCAAATTCATGGGCCGCATAAACAGTGATCCCCATCAGTACAGTCAGTATCCCCAGAAAAATCAGAAATTTGACCATACTACTCCTTGTTCAGATTTTTGTATGCCTGGTACAACATGCCTCCAAAAACCGCAATACCAAAGGTGAGTAAGAATACAGGGAAGTGGAATGAAAAATACTGATCAAGTAAATGGCCTAGCCAGCCAGCCAGTCCAATCCCGCCTAAAAGCTGCAGGGCAAATCCGCTGTATTTGAGATAGGAATTAGTTGGCGACGGCTCCTTCGGTCCTGTAGGCGTGCGCTCCGTTTCCATTTTCTGCTGACTTGATGTCTTTTATTGCAGCTCCCATTTTACAGGTGCCATTAAATACGGCTCCCGGCTCTACTACCAGTTTCCCTGTTGAAATATCACCATGCACAACAGCTGAAGATTTCAGCACCAGTACCTCTGCAATTTCAATTCTACCTTTTACCGTCCCTTCAATGTCGGCATTCTGTGCGGTGATGTTTCCCTCCACATGGCTGGAATTTCCAAGTGCAATTTTCGCTTTGGATTTGATATTCCCCAGGACACGTCCTTCAATACGGATGTTGCCGAAGGTTTCAATGTTTCCTTCCAGCGTGGTTCCCTTGCCAATTACGTTGCTGGAATTGCTGATTTCTTCCGCCGCCTTTTTTTCCTCTTTCGTAGTAAACATAATTTACGGGTTTTAAAAAGTTACAAACTCTTCCGGATTCAGCGAGTTTCCATTGTACCAAAGTTCAAAGTGAAGATGGGGTCCATCGGTCATCTCGCCACTGTTGCCAACAATAGAGATTATTTCACCTGCGTTGACAAAACTACCAACTTTTTTCAATAATTCGGCATTGTGCTTATACACAGATATCAGATTACCACGGTGTTGGATGGCAATAACGTACCCAGCATCCTGCGTCCACGACGCCATCACTACCGTTCCATCTGCTATGCTTTTGATCGGTTCATTGGTCTTCGCTACAATGTCCACTCCATAGTGACTTCTCTGCACATCATAGCGATCGGAAATAATTCCAGTAATAGGGGTAAAGAAAAATGTCTCCCGCAATTCCCGATACTTGCTACTCGTGAGTGTAATCAATGACAATTCAGACTCTTCAAAGTTTTTTCTAAACTGTGAGTCAGTCGGAGCCAGTTTGAAACTGCTTACCGGCTTTACGGGTCGGTCCTGTTTTTTCAATTCACTTTCAACATCGATTGGATTGTCAACCGTATCTCCGTTCAGTACACGCTTGAAATTTTTAATAAACTGATCTTTGTTTTCCTCTTCCCGTGCGATTGAATCAACCCTCGCCTGAAGTTGAATGAGCTTCTTGGTCGTCTCACGCTGCTCATAACCGGGATCGAACCAACGGGCAAGCAAAGTTTGCGCAAGAAAAAGGCTGCACGTCAACAACACAATGAAGGCCAGCGCGAACATCACCAGCAGCCTGGCATAGGTGAATCCAATGCTGGATTTCTCCTCCAGATTCTCCTCCTTTCGGATTACCATCTGGTACCGTACGGATAGCCGCTCAGAAAGGGTCTTTTTAGGCTTCATTGGATTGAAAATACCTCCAAAATTAGATATTCCGGCTGATTATAATATTGAAAATCTGTTTTTTACGTTTGTATCTCAAACCCATTCATGAAGGTCCTGCCCAGGAAAATCCTTGTCATTCTAATGTGCGCCGTTGCCGCCCTGGGTTGGCGGTGCTCATCCAATCAAAACACGGTCACGGCGGACATTTATCATAACACCACCGGTCATTTTAACGGGTATTTCTACGCCAAGGAAAAAACACGCGAAGTTGAAAAGCAGATTGCCAAGAGTCTGGATGACGACCATAATCAGATACTCAGATTGTTCCCCAAACTCGATACCAACCTCGCCAAAAGTTATAAGAAGGATACTGAAGAAATAATAAAGATGGCTTCCATCTCCATACAACGACATCCTAACAGTCGCTGGGTGGATGATAACTACCTCCTCGTGGGCCTGGCGAGATTGTATGACTGCGATTTTTTAAATGCTGTACAGACTTTTAAATACGTCAATACCAAAAGTCAGGATATGGACTTGCGGCATCAGGCGCTGGTTCACCTGATCAGAACATTCACGGAGAATAATGAACAAGCCAAAGCAGAAGAAGCATTCCGATTCCTGGAAAAAGAAAAATTGAGTAAGACAAACGCTAAAAACCTTAATCTTGAAAAAGCCTACTACTATCAGATCCAGGGAGATTATGACCACATGGTGCAAAGCCTGACCAAAGCAGACTCCCTTCTGACAACCGCAGACCGAAAGGGACGCATATATTTTATCATCGGACAGGTGTATCAGAAAATGGGATTCAGCGCTGAAGCGTATAACTATTACAGAAAATGTCTGGGCACCAATCCTGAATACGAAATTGATTTTTACGCCCGGCTAAATATGGCTCAAGTAGCCAGACTCGACAATCGAAAGAATGTCCGGCTCATTCACAAGCAATTCGAAATCCTGTTAAAGGATTCCAAAAATCGGGAGTTCAGGGATAAAATTTATTTTGAGTTGGGGGAATTTGAAAGAAAACAGGGCAATACTGTCAGCGCTATTGATCAATACAAATTATCAGCGCATGCCGGAAGTAATAAGCGCATCCAGGCCAATGCTTATTTGCGTATTGGTCAACTTTACTTTGATTCGCTCAAATATTTTTCCCTGGCTAAATCATACTATGATAGTGCCATGACTTCACTGCCCAAGGATTTCGAGAATTACGAGAACATTAAAAAAAGGCATGAGGTACTCGGTGAGTTTGTCCAGTATACAGAAACCATTCAATGGCAGGACAGTTTACTAGTCTTGTCCGTACTCGATTCAGCCGTTCTTCGCAGTAAAATTGATTCCATTTACGCTTCAAAAGAAAAACTGCAGAACGGGAAGAAAAAGAAAAAGAAAAAATCAGATGACAATGTAACCGGTGGAACCCTGAACAATTCATTTTATCAAACTGAATCGACCAGCACCACGGACTGGTATTTTGGTAATGCATCGGCCATGGCATCCGGCCAGTCAGAATTTCAGCGAATCTGGGGAAATGTAGCCCTTGAAGACAACTGGCGTCGTTCTACCCGAACGGCTGCCCCGGACCTGGCCATCAATACAACAACTGGTTCAACCGGCGACAAGGGAATTCCGCTGACGGCACCCAATGTCAAACCCAATCAAAGTCCGGCGGAGGTAGCTTTCCTCAAACTGGATGAGCAACTGCTGAAGACCGATAGCGCCAGGAAGCAAGCGCTTTCGAAGATCGAAGAGTCCTATTTTAAACTCGGTGACTTATACTATTTCAAGCTCGCAGAAAAGGACAATGCTGAAGCCTCTTATCAAAAACTATTGGACCGGTTTACTCATTCCCGATTCAAGCCTGAAGTACTCTATAAACTTTACCTGATTCATAAAGAGCGCGGTGATGCCAGGGCGGAAGCGTTGGCTCAGAATCTGAAAGATGAATTCCCTGGCTCAACCTACACGAAGATTCTGCTCAACCCCGACTATCTGAAGGAAACCAGTGTAGCCCAGGAAAAGCAAAAAATGATTTATAAAAGCGCTTTCGCTGATTTCCAAAAGAACAATCTTCGCGGGGCACAGGAAAAAATCAAGAGTGCAAAGGATCTCGGCGACACCGCATTCACATCACAATTGGATCTGCTCCAAATCCTTATCGTGGGCAAAACAGAAGATATTTCGAGGTATCAGTATGAGTTGGGTGAGTACATTAAAAAATTTCCGGATGCACCAACACATGCTTATGCAGAAACCCTGCTGGCCAGTTCCAAATCATTCCAGGAAAAAGCTGAGCGGTCAAAAGGCATCCGGTTTGTGGCTTCTTTTGATGAGCCGCACTATTTTGTAGTGGTGCACAAAATTCAGGACAAAGCCAGCACGCTGATTGTGGATGAAATGGAGAAATTCAACAGTAGTTTCTACAAGGGAAAGAAACTGGAAACCAGTAACCTGATATTTAATGATCAGTATGCATTAACTTTTGTGGGCAACCTGAGCAGCAAGGAAGATGCATTGGAATACTTCAACCGCTTTAAAACACAACTGTCGAATGCGAGGCCATTTTCCATGTTAAATTTCCATAACTTTGTTATAACGAAGGATAATTTTAATATTTTCTATCGCAACAAAGCCCTGGATGAGTACCTCAGCTTCTTTGACCGATACTATCAAAAAGAAAATCAATAGTCTGCTGGCAATTCAGCGACCGTGGTTCAGGAAAACCATCAAATATTGCTGGATCATTTTCTTCTGTTTTATCATTGGACTTCCATTATACGTTCAATCAATCAAACATAATCTATTTGGGCTTTTTGGCGATATGCCCAGTCTTGCGGATGTTGAAAATCCAGAAAATGATCTCTCGTCCGAATTGATTTCAGCGGATAGTGTATCGCTGGGTCGTTACTTCAGATTTAACCGGAGCCAGGTGAATTACGATCAGCTTTCACCCGAACTGGTCAATACGCTGCTCATTTCAGAAGATCACCGGTTTTACCAGCACAGCGGCCTCGATTTCCCTGCCTATCTGAGGGCCATTTTTGGATGGATCACTTTTAACCCCCAGGGTGGTGGCAGTACCATTACCCAGCAATTGGCCAAGAATCTGTACACGATGAATCCTTCGCGCAGCCTGGACGGCCCGGCAGCCAAACTGGGTTCAATTGTTCGCCGCGTCATTCAAAAAACCAAGGAATGGATTATCGCCATTGATCTTGAAGAAAATTTCACCAAAGAAGAGATCATCGCCATGTATCTCAATACATGCGATTTCAGCAGCAATTCATTTGGCATTAAGGTGGCATCCGAGACCTATTTTAACAAGCAACCGGACAGTCTCAATTTGCAGGAGTCGGCTGTATTGGTAGGGATGCTGCAAGCCCCCTCTTTTTTTAATCCAAAGCGAAATCCTGAAAACGCAACACGTAAACGCAATGAGGTTCTCCGGAAAATCTTCAGACATGGATATCAAATCAAAACTGAGGAACAATACGACTCTATTACTGCCTTGCCTATTGAATTGGATTACAGTATTCAAAATCAAAACCAGGGACTCGCGCCGTATTTCAGAACGGTAATCAGCGCATATCTTATGGAGTTTTGTAATGAGCGTGGCATCGACCTCTGGAACTCCGGCCTCAGAATTTACACTACTATTGACAGTCGCCTGCAACGTTATGCGGAAGAGGCAACACAGGAGCACATGAAGGTTCTCCAAACAGAGTTCGTCAAGCAGTGGGAAGGGCGAAATCCCTGGGTAGATGATGACAGGAAGGAGATTCCTGGATTTTTGAAAAGCAGGATTAAACTAACGGACGCGTATAAGAATTTGGTTGCCAAATACGGAGAGAACAATGACTCCGTACGCATCATGCTCAATCTCAAAAAACCCATGACCGTCTTTAGCTGGAAGGGTGAGCGCGATACCCTCTTCAGTTCAATGGATTCCCTCGCCTATTACAAGCGATTCCTTCAAATGGGAATGATGGCCATGGATCCCAATACAGGCCATATCAAAGCCTGGGTGGGCGGATTCAACTATAAGTATTTTAAATACGACCATGTGAAGCAGGGAAAAAGACAACCCGGTTCTACTTTCAAGCCATTTGTGTATGGGCTGGCCATGGAATCAGGATACTCGCCATGCGACGTCATGGAAGATATCTCGCCAAGCTTTGAAATTCCGGGGCAGCCCAACTGGTATCCCCAGAACTTTGACGGGACAAAAGGATCAGGATCCAAAATGACCATCCGCCAGGCAATGGCGCGGTCGGTTAATTCAATAACAGCTCAACTTGTAAAACAACTGGGAGAAACTAATGTTGTTGAGTTTGCCCACCAGGTTGGCGTCCATAGCAAACTCGATGCAGTGCCCTCCATTTGTCTCGGGGTAAGTGACGTATCGCTGTTCGAATTAGTTGGCGCGTATAGTACCTTCGTCAATAACGGCCATCATACCGAACCCTTCTTCATCAAACGCATTGAAGATAAAAATGGAAATGTGATTGAAAATTTTGTGCCCAGTTCACGTCAGGCCATCAGTGAACAGACCGCCTATAAAATGATTTATATGTTAAAAGGAGGAGTCGAAGAAAGAGAAGGAACTTCGCTGGGATTAAGTGCGGATGTAAAGAAAGACAATGAATTGGGAGGGAAAACAGGAACCACCAATAACGCATCCGACGGATGGTATGTAGGCGTGACGCACGATATGGTTGCCGGTGTATGGGTAGGTGGTGATGAAAGAAATATTCACTTTTCCAATTGGAACAACGGATCGGGCGCCAAGAGTGCGCGGCCAATTTGGGACAAATTTATGAACAAGGCTTACAAAGATCCCCTCACCGGAATCGTGAAAGGAAAATTTAAAGTCCCTGCCAATGGAATTGACATCTCCCTGGATTGTGGGAGAATGGACTCTACGGAGCTCAATAAAAAACCCTGGGATATTCAATAGCCAATTGAATGACGGATGCGCTGAAAGAAAAAGTTGCATCACTGCCGGATGCACCGGGGATTTACCGTTTTTACGACCGGGAGGACGTACTGATTTATGTGGGCAAAGCCAAGAGCCTGAAAAAAAGGGTTAGTAGCTATTTCAACAAACAATCACAATACAATCGCAAGACAGAAAAGCTGGTTTCAGAAATCAGAAAACTGGAATTCACCCTGGCCAATTCCGAATTCGATGCACTCTTGCTGGAAAATAATTTTATCAAGCAGAATCAGCCGAAATACAACATCCTTTTAAAAGATGACAAGACCTTCCCCTATCTTTGCATATTAAAGGAGCGGTTCCCCCGCATCATCTACACACGCAAGTACATCTCATCACAAGGCGAATACTTCGGACCCTATACAAGCGTAGTGTCAATGAAAAGCGTGCTCGAACTGGTACGTAAACTGTATTCCATCCGTACCTGCAACCTTCTCCTGTCGGAAGAAAACATCGCAAAAAAGAAATTTAAAGTGTGCCTGGAGTACCACCTGGGCAACTGTAAAGGCCCCTGCGAAAGCTTGCAGAATGAAGAAGCCTATCTTGAAGAAATTGCATTGGCCAGAAATATCCTGAAAGGGAACCTCAGCATTGTTGACAAGTACTTCCGAAACAATATGCAGGAAGCTGCAACTTCAATGGAGTTTGAGCGGGCCGGACTATTTAAGCATAAACTGGACTTGCTTGAAAAATTCCAAACGAAAACCTTGGTGGTCAACAACAAGCTCACGGATATTGATGTAGTGACTATTACGAGCTCAGACCAGGAAGCATTCATTAACTTCCTTCAAATCAAGGAAGGCGCTATCATTTTTTCAAAGAACGTAGAGGTAAAAAAGAAGCTGGAAGAAACTGATGACGAAATTATCACCATGGTTGCGCATCAGTTGCGCTCGGAGACCAAGAGCCAAAACAATATTCTCTTCAGCAACATACCGCTCCTGATCAAAGACGACTTGATTGAAAATGTTGTACCCCAGATAGGAGACAAGAAAAAGCTGGTAGACCTCTCTCTCAAAAACGTGCTCTATCTGAAGGCCAAAAAGGAAATTGCCAAAGAGGAACTCAGGAATAAAAATGATGAGGTGTTGGTCGGGTTACAAAAGGATCTCCATCTTACCACTCTTCCCCGAATCATTGAGTGTTTTGACAATTCTAATCTTCAGGGCACAAACCCGGTCGCTTCCATGGTACGCTTCGTGGATGGCAAGCCGGACAAAAAAGGGTACCGGCATTTCAACATTAAAACCGTAACAGGTCCGGATGATTTCGCATCCATGAAAGAGATTGTCGGGAGACGGTACAGCAGACTGATTTCAGAAAACAGTGAAATGCCTAACCTGATTATTGTGGATGGCGGCAAAGGCCAACTAAGCAGTGCCGTAGAGGTACTTAAAGGGCTGTCGCTCTATGGGCGAATACCGGTCATCGGCATTGCCAAGAAACTGGAGGAGATATATTATCCGGAAGATCCAATACCCCTACATATCAATAAAAAGTCGAGAAGCCTGCTACTCATTCAACACATCAGGGATGAAGCGCATCGATTTGCCATCACCTTTCACCGCCTCAAGAGAAGTTCCAATACAGTTTTCACTGAATTGGACGGGATCGAAGGCATTGGAAAAAAAACCAGCAGCACCTTGCTATCGGTATTCAAATCTGTAAAAAAAATAAAAGAAGCTTCGGAAGAAGAATTGGAAGCCGCAGTAGGAAAATCAAAAGCGGCGGTCATCAAAATGTGGCAACAAAAAAAGAGCCCTGAAGGATGAAAATTCCATCAGGGCTCTCCTGTTGCTTAATGGGACTTAAATTAGTATTCCCAGAGGTTGTGTTCCTTTTCCATCATTTTCATTTCTTCCCACTCTGTGGCCCAAACTGATTCTTTGTAAGGACGTCCATTGGCGCGATAGGTATCAAAGATACTGTCGTCATCAGGATTCTCGACCTTGTAAATGGTGCCGTGAAATAACCTCAGCAAGAATGCATCGGCGTAGTTCTTATTCTCGGCGGTATTGTAGCGGTTAAACCATACCGCATCCTTGGGGTGATTGCGGAACAGTTTTTCCAGGTCTTTGTATTTGAACCAACCCAGTGGCTTGTAAGTCCCTGTATTTTGGTCAAATGCTGAAAAGCCCACGGCCAGCATATCATAATACAAGCGTGAGCGTCTCTTGTCAAATATTACATCCTCCACGAGCGTCATCTTTGAAATTTCAC
>DAOMZK010000020.1:0-13527 GCA_035438035.1 Cyclobacteriaceae bacterium
GGGATTGAATGTATCCATCGTCAACGGCGAAGTAAATCTTATTCTGAAATGCGGCGACGCTGTTCTCGATGCCCTGTTGATGTGCCGGGCCTGTTGAATAATGATATTTCAATTCTTGTGGAGCTACCACCATACAGCGTGATGCACTGTCGAGGCGTGTGTTCAGTTTGACATTGTATATCAATCCATTTTCCCCACCCAAAATCATCCTGTCATTCTTCGGATTGATCAATGCTGCGCCATCAAAAGCGGCCCACTTTCTCAAAGCAAAAGGATCACGTCCGTTGATGAAGTGCAGCAGACGCTGATCCATCAAACTGAATATCCTGAATCCGAATTCTTTCTCCACATTAATCCCCTGACCTGCATATAAAATGGGAAGTCCCCTGGGGTCAACAGCCACAGATCCCTTGATTGGGTTTTTTATATCGATCGGATTGCGGGAATGAAGACCAGTTGAGAGATCGAGGAAATAAATATGCCCATCGAGCGAACCCACAATCACTTCAGTAAATAAATTCTTGACCTTAAATTCTTCTGCGACGTTCATTTTGAGCAAAAGGCTATCCGGCCATTGCACCACCACGGGTTGACCTGTCCATCCCGCTCCTCCTCCCCATGATCCTGTCGGCTTTGTCCTGGTCGCCCACCGCACAACCATTGAATCCGGCCTTTTTTCGAGCAAGCCAACGGATGCCCGGTCACGAAAAGGGCCTCCTCGAAAAGTAGTGATCCCTTTCAGCGCAGTAAATCCAGTCGCAGAAAATGAGTCGGCTGCATCCAGGCACATGGCTTCGGCCAATACCGAATCACTGACCATGTATTCGAGTTGCGATAGTTTCAGCGTATCGTACGTTCCGTATTCATCATCGCTGATGTGTTCATCATTCAAAAAAGTAAAGCTGAACAGGAGTAAAATGACTAAAAGCGTAACGCCTTTGTAGAAAAAAGTCATGGATTGCGCAGTAATCTTCGTGAAAGAAACATGATTATGGGTGTATCCTGTAACAACATGCTAATTTAATCCACAAATTAACGTGGACATCTTGTCGATGAAATAAATTTCACTTCATTGCTTGGTGTTTAAAAGAATTGCTACTTTGCATGCGTAGTTGATTTCAACACCCCCGGTAAACGGCTCTACATACTACATGGCCTACAGAGAAAAAGAAATAGAAAAGTTATATTATTCAATCGGGGAAGTCGCCGAGCAGTTTAATGTAGCCCCTTCACTTATTCGATTCTGGGAAACCGAATTTGACATTCTCCAACCCAAGAAAAACCGCAAGGGAAATCGTCAATTCACCAAAGAAGATATCGATCAAATCCGTCTGATTTACCATCTCGTAAAAGAGAAAGGATTTACACTTAGCGGAGCCAAGGAAATGCTCAAACAGGATGCCCTGGCCATCAAAGACAAGATGGAAATGATTGATTCCCTCAAGACCATCCGCAAGTTCCTGGTTGAAGTCCGGGAAAAAATGCAATAGACACCCGCTTTCGCGGAATTTCTTACAAAATCACCATGTTTTCCTGATTGCGCATTCACGCTGCGTACTCGTATTTCATTGTTTCAATGAATCAGGAACGTTTATCTTTCATGGCGCTTCACTTTGTACCTGGGGTCGGCAATATCCTCGTCAAACAACTCATCAGTTATTGCGGCTCGGCAGAGAATGTATTCAAATTACCCAAGTCACGGATGCTGAAAATTCCGGGTATCGGTGAAATCACAGCTGACTCCATCAGCAAAGGCCGGACCTTACACGAAGCTGAAGCAACTTTTCGCAAAGCAGAACGGGAGAACACGACCATCCTCTGTTATATGGATAAAGCCTATCCTTACCGGCTCAAGCATATTGAAGATGCTCCATCCTTCCTCTACGTTAAAGGAAACACCAACCTCAATGCCTCCAAAGCGGTAGCCATAGTCGGGACAAGACAAGCCACCACCTATGGCAAGGAGCAAGTTGAAAGGCTGATGGAAGATATTAAGCCACATGGAGCCCTGATCATCAGTGGTCTCGCTTACGGCATCGATATACACGCGCATAAACAGGCATTAAAATTCGGGTTGTCTACCGTCGGCGTGCTCGGCAGTGGCATTGATGTAATCTATCCTGCTGCGCATAAGGACACAGCCGGTAAAATGACCAACCAGGGAGGTCTTGTTACCGAAAATCATTTTGGCACGAAACCAGATGCTCATAATTTTCCCTCGCGCAACAGGATCATAGCCGGCATGTGCGATGCGCTGATTGTCGTGGAAGCAGCTGAAAAAGGTGGCGCACTGATTACCGCAGAGATTGCCAACTCCTACAATAAAGATGTCTTTGCCATACCCGGAAACCTGGGACATACCTTTTCCGAGGGCTGCAACAAACTGATCAAAATTAACAAGGCCAATTTACTGATGTCAGTGAAAGACCTGGAGTACATCATGAATTGGAATACCGGCCGTCAGCCGAATGAATCTCAGTTGAGTCTGGATCTTCCTTTATTTGAGCCTCAGGAACAGGCGGTACTGAAAGCACTTCAGGATAATAACCGGCCCATGATGATCGACGAATTAAGTTTTAAAACAGGGATTGGTCATGGACTGCTGTCCTCTCTCCTGCTTACACTCGAATTCAAAAATGTAGTTTCGTCGTTGCCCGGGAAAGTTTACAAACTGGGAAGGATGTGAGCCGGCAAATCAGAATATTTCGCTCGCGATCTGGCCCGCCTTCCAGAATTCATCCGGGTTGATGGAATGCTCAACCTTGTTTTCGTTCAGCACCTCAATGATCGTCTCCGTAGCCAGATTGCCAACCAATTTGTCTTCTGCCATGGGACACCCGCCCAACCCATGAATGGCACCGTCAAATCTTCTGCATCCAGAATGTAAGGCCGCTACGATTTTGTCTTTGGCGGTGATCGGTTGAGAATGCAAATGCGCACCCAATTGAATACCCGGGAAGTTGCGGCGCAATTCAGTAAAGAGGTATTTGATCTGGTTGGTAGTGGCTACCCCGATTGTATCGGCAAGGGAAACAACTTCCACTTCCAAAGTAGCCAGGATATCAACGAACTTGACCACCAGGTCAATGTCATAGGGATCACCATAGGGATTGCCGAAGCCCATGCTGATATAAGTGACCAGTGTCTTTCCATTTTTCTTACACACCTCCTGTATCTCGTTCATCGCATTCAGTGCTTCCGGTATTTTCTTATTCGTATTCCGGATTTGAAAAGTCTCCGACATTGACAGCGGAAAGCCAAGGTATTTGATGGCTTGATGGCGGCAGGCTTCCTCTGCACCCCTTGTATTCGCTACAATAGCCAGGAGACTGGTTTTGATATTGTGATAGTCGATCTTGTCGAATACCTCGGCTGAGTCTCGCATCTGGGGTATGGCTTTTGCGGAAACAAAGCTTCCGGCATCAATGGTATCAAATCCCACTTTAAGAAGCTGGTTGATATACCGTATCTTATCTTCAGTGGCGATAAAGCGCTCGATACCCTGCATGGCATCCCGTGGGCATTCGATGATCTGTAAGGGCGACATTAATTCTGAAAAAGGTTGGTTTCACCAGCAATACAAAGATGACAATTTTCTATTTCAGGGATTTTTTCGTCCTTGTAATTTGAATTTATGACCACTGTAGTTGAAAATGTCTCCCTCCGAAAGCTCAATACGTTCGGCATTGATGTGAAAGCCTCGTATTACAGTGAAATACAATCGCCGGAGGCCTTCCAGGGTCTGCTCTCTTTACCCGTGTATCGTCATAATCGCAAGTTGATCCTGGGCAGTGGAAGCAATGTGCTCTTTACAAAAGATTTTGACGGACTGGTGCTGGCATCCGCGATCAAAGGAATCGAAATCATCCAGGAAAATGATGATTATGTCGTACTCAAAGCTGGCTCAGGCGAGAACTGGCACGGGGTGGTAATGCATTGCGTGAATCATCTCTGGGGCGGCATTGAAAATTTGTCACTCATCCCCGGAACATGCGGTGCAGCACCCATGCAAAACATCGGAGCCTATGGTGTCGAGATCAAAAATGTAATCGAAAATGTGAATGGAATAGACCTGGATACAGGGCACGAGCGGACGTTCAACAACTCCGAATGTCAGTTTAGTTACCGTGAAAGTGTCTTTAAACAGGCATTAAAAGAAAAATATTTTATTTCAAGTATTACTTTAAGGTTGACCAAAAAAAATCATCACTTCAACACACAATATGGAGCGATCAAGGACATGCTGAAACAGAAAAATATTGATGTCCCCACGCTGCGTGACATCAGTGACGCGGTGATATCCATTCGTCAAAGTAAGTTACCTGATCCATCGGTGATTGGCAATGCGGGTAGCTTCTTCAAGAACCCTACTTTAACTCAAAATGCATTCGCTGAGTTAAAACATGCCTACCCGACAATACCCTCCTATCCATCTGACAATCAAAATGTTAAGGTTGCAGCCGGATGGCTGATTGAACAGTGCGGATGGAAAGGAAAAAAATTGGGCAACGTGGGTGTGCATCCACATCAGGCACTGGTATTGGTCAACTATGGCGGAGGAAAAGGTGAAGAAATTTTGGAGCTCGCGAAGAAAATTCAGGCATCTGTCAGCGAAAAATTTTCCATCGCACTCACGACTGAAGTAAATATTTTCTGATAGCAATTTTGTCTTTCAACTTGATGCATTTTATCGTCAACATCCTACCAGAAATTGTCTCACTTCAAAAAAAAACGCTAAAAATTTTTGCAGATAAGTATTTTATTATACCTTCGAATACGTTTAACCATTAATTAACTTAAAAAATTAAACGCTATGGCAAAAAAAGCTAAGAAAGCTGCTAAGAAAAAAGCAGCTAAGAAAAAGAAGTAATTAGGTTTAACCTATCTTCTTACAAAGGGAAGCGATCAAGGATTGCTTCCCTTTTTGTTTGTCAAAACTTTCAAAAAAATTTGAATCCGATCACAGATCGTAGGTCTCTGTTGACTCACATTTCAGAACAAATTCAAGACTGCAAATAGGAAACATTCCACAATATTCAGCCCGATGACGTGAACTGGGATACAACCGGAAATTCATTGAAAAACCCATCGGCGAGGAGTCCCAAGAGTATCCAATAAAGCCCCTGCATGACGACGTGTTAACGGTTGCGTAAAATATTGCTGACAAGTCCTTGTTTGCCAGTAACGCTCTGGTATAATTTTGCACCAATATTACCCTACAAACCATGGCTAAATCAACACCGAAAACATCAGCTAAAGCACCTGCCCAAACTGTAAAGAAAAAAAACGTAAAGGCTGAGTCACAATCTCCGGCCGACCAGATTGTAAAGATTTGCGAAACTGCATTGGCAAAACTTGGCGATCTTAATATTGAACATGGGTTGCAATCAGAAATTAATTGGTGCCTCGGCAGTTTTCACAATGACAATAACCCCATCGGATTGTATCAAATGGCCGACCGCTCACTGACCGTATTTAAAGCTGAACTGGCCAGGAAAACCAAAGGCGTAACGGCGAAGTTTGTATCGGATATTGAAAAGGCGTTAAAGCCTTCCTGATCCGCTTAGATCATATGGGTGACGTTGGAAAGCGTCCCATCATATTGCGCACAGGAGATTCCAAAATTCTTCAGGAAATCCACACCTTCATCGGAGGGCAGGTTTTTATATTCAGCATACGACTTAAGGTAAATGACCCGGTTGATGCCCATACTGTAAATCATGCGGGCGCAGGCCAGGCACGGTGACAGCGTCACATACAAGGTCGCCCCTTCTATGGCTGTCTTATTCTTTACGGCATACAGAATGGCATTCTGTTCAGCGTGAATAGCAAGTGAACAACCATTCTTGGAATCTCTTGGACATCCTGTTTCAGGCCATTCCTCATCACAGTTGTGGGTGCCAGACGGAGGACCGTTATATCCAATAGAAATGATCCTCGAATCTTTGGTCAGCACAGCCCCGACATGCCGTTTGATACAATGAGAGCGCTTGGCCAGGTTTACTGCCAATTCCATATAAATGTCATCAAATGCCGGTCTGTCCATGACGCAAAGTAAAGAATGGGATCAAAATTCTTAATTTTGCGCCTAAACTTTGCAATGAAGCGACTTCCATTATTCATTTTCTTACTACTCACCATTTCGGTTTTCGCTCAGGAACCAGCTCAACCCAGGTCCAGCCCATTGGAGATTGTCACTGGCCGCTACAAAGACACCTACCTGAAAATCACATACAGCAGGCCTGGAAAGAAAGGAAGGGAAATATTTGGCAACCTGGTGCCCTTTGGTCAGGTTTGGAGAACAGGAGCCAATGAAGCTACTGAACTGACCATCACGAAAGACATCAAGTTCAATGGTATCGATCTGAAAGCTGGCACATATTCTGTATTTACCATCCCTGAAAAGACCACATGGACACTCATACTGAATTTAGATCTCGGCCTGTGGGGGGCCTATAATTACAATCCAAAAATGGATATCCTGCGCATGGAAATACCGGTGACTGAAGTCACAGACAAGACTATTGAAGCCTTTACTATTACGGTAGATCAAAAAAATGACAAAGCCGATATTGTTCTGTCGTGGGATAGGACGAAAGTCATCATCCCTGTTCAGTTTTTAGAGCCGAAGCTATGAGATACTTACTCCTTGCCGGAATATTACTTGCAGGCTGCGTCACCGTTGCACAGGACCTTGCTGAATTGGACAGGCGTGGAGGATTTAAAGACATCAAACTGGGCACTCACATCGACAGCATCAAAGGAGCGTTGTTCAAAAAGGATATAAAGGAAAAAAATGAGTTTCCTGCCCGCCTGTATGAGGTTGAAAACGAGGAGTACAAATCAATCGGTGAAGTCAAAGTGAAGAAACTGGAGTTGAAAACGTACAAGGACTTCATCTATGAAATTGTGGTCATCACCAATAAAGACACCCGGCTGATGAAAGGGATGGAGAAATCCTTCGGCAAACCGGTGTATATCCTCACTTCAGATACCTACAACTGGAAGACGGAAAAAATGAGCCTGACTTTCAAGGATCACGCTAAGAATGAATTGCGACTTAATTACCGGTATTATCCCACTCTCCGTCAAATGAAAGAAGACAAAGGGAAGAAGATAGACGATATCGCGGAGGATTTCTAATCTCCTTTATTTTCCTTTATAGGCAATCCGGTAGATTACTCCGGCATAATCATCGCTCACCAGTAACGCACCATCAGGCATCACCAGGACATCCACCGGCCTGCCCCAAACCTTTTGCGTAGCCTCATCCATCCAGCCGCTGGCAAACGTTTTATAGCTTGTCACCTTACTGTTGGCATCCACTTTCACCAGGCTCAGCTTGTAGCCGCTTTTCTTGCTCCGGTTCCAGGAGCCATGCTCGGCCACAATGAGATTATTACGATAGGTTTCCGGAAATTGTGTGCCTGTATAAAATTTTAATCCGAGTGGAGCAACATGGGCGCCAAGATTTTGTGCAGGCTGGGTAAATTCCGAGCAAGCTCTTTTATTACCGAACTCAGGGTCTTTGATGGTGCCCCCGTGACAATACGGATAACCGAAATGTTGGCCAGCCTTTGTTGCGGTATTCAATTCACAGGGCGGCACATCGTCGCCCAGCATGTCCCTTCCATTATCTGTAAACCAGATATTCCCTGTTACGGGGTGCCAGGTAAATCCAACTGAATTCCGGACGCCGGAAGCAAATACTTCCATACCTGTGCCATCAGGATTCATGCGGGTGATGCTGGCATAAACGGAATTTCCGGACTCACAAATATTGCACGGTGCACCCACCGGTACATACAGTTTTCCATCAGGCCCAAAAGCAATGTACTTCCATCCATGGTGTTCGTCGGTAGGAAATTTGTCATACACCGTTACCGGCTTTCCTGGGTTGTCGAGTTTGGATTCAATCCCAGGTAGTTTGGATATCCTGCTGATCTCGGCTATGTAGAGATCGCCATTCTGAAATGCCACGCCATTCGGGCTGTGCAGGCCGGAAGCCACAACCCATTTTTTATCAGCCACATTATCGCCATTCGTATCTTTCAAGGCGTATACAGAATTCGCATCGCGATTGCCCACGAACAATGTTCCGGATGGTGAAAGCACCATTGAACGTGCACTCTCAACTTCTGCGTAAATGGAAATGGTGAATCCTGATGGAAGTTTTATCGATGTCAAAGGGATATCACTGGAGGAGTCCGACGATTCCTTGTCAGCATGATTACAACACAGCATCAGCAGGGCTGGAAACAACAATAGTTTTAAGGTTTTCATCAGGATGAATTTTAGCCTTAAGATAAGACTGAACTTTACGTGACTGAAACCGTCAGTCGGATTTTTTGCCCACTTATATACTATCTTTGGGGCCTTTTTAAGGAAGGTTCGAAGCACGCATGGTCTCCATCTCCAATATCTCCTACTACATCGGCGGCAGGGCGTTGTATCTCAATGCATCCATGTTTATCAAGCCCGACGATAAAATCGGCCTTATCGGCTTAAACGGCCGCGGCAAATCAACCTTGCTCAAACTGATCGACGGAGAGATGAAGGTTGATGAAGGCAGTATCAGCAAATCCAAAGATTGTACGATCGGGTTTCTTAACCAGGACCTCCTATCCTATCAAAGTGAAGATGCCATCGTCACGGTAGCTATGGAAGCCTTTAAGGACGCTGTGGATACCCAGCGACAGATCGAAAAAATACTGCATACCCTGGAAACAGAATATTCAGAAGAGCTGGTGGAGCGACTAACCAAACTCCAGGAGAAGTTTGAACACCTCGACGGCTATACCATGCAAGCCAAGGCGGAAGAGGTACTGGAGGGAATAGGATTTTCTACAGCGGACCTTCACCGGCCGCTAAAAGAGTTCTCCGGTGGGTGGAGAATGCGGGTAATGCTGGCCAAACTCCTCCTTGAAAAGCCGTCATTGCTCATGCTTGACGAGCCTACCAACCACCTTGACTTACCCTCCATCGAATGGGTGGAGAATTATCTCCGAAACTATCCAGGGGCGGTCATCATTGTATCTCACGACAGGCAGTTCATTGACAATGTAGTCACCAAGACGGTGGATGTGACGCAACAGCAACTGATTACATACGAAGGGAACTACAGTTATTATCTTAAAGAGAAGGAACTCCGAGAAGAGATTCAGCAAAATGCGTTCGATAACCAACAGGCCAAAATCCGGCAAACGGAACGATTTATTGAACGATTCAAAGCCAAGGCAACCAAGGCCCGCCAGGTGCAGTCAAGAGTGAAGGCCCTTGACCGTATGGATTTGATCGAAGAGGTGGTGGATGACACAGCTGCAGTAAATTTTAAATTTAAGTTCAAACAAGTTTCCGGAAGGCATGTGGTAACGTTGAAAGATATTTCCAAAGCCTACGGACAACAGCAAATCTTAAAACACGCCAATGCTGTGATTGAACGTGGAGACAAGATTGCCCTGATCGGTGCAAATGGGAAAGGGAAATCAACACTGCTTCGAATATTGTCAGGCACTGAACCTGTTGAAGGAGAACGAACCATCGGCTATAATGTAATCCAGGGATTCTTTGCCCAGCATCAACTCGAAGCATTGAATGTTGAAAATGAAATTCTTGATGAAATGAAGCAGGCCGGAAGCGGCAAGCTGGAACAGGAGCTTCGGAATGTGCTCGGATGTTTTCTGTTTACTGATGAAGATCAGTTTAAGAAAATCAAAGTATTGTCCGGTGGGGAAAAATCCAGGGTGGCACTGGCCAAAACACTTATTTCAGAAGCTAATTTTCTTCTGCTGGACGAACCTACGAACCACCTGGACTTCATCTCCGAAAATATTCTTATCCAGGCACTTCAGCAGTACCTGGGAAGTTTCGTTGTCGTTTCTCACAATCGATATTTCATAAGTCAAATCGCCAATAAGATCTGGTACATCGAAAATCACCAAATCAAAGAATATCCCGGCACCTATGAGGAGTATGAATATTGGCGGAAAAAAAATGAAGTAAATCCCGGAGTGACACCGGAGCCACCAAAACCCAAAGCGGAGAAGCCAAAAGTTGCGGTCACATCGGGTGATGATCAAAAACTGAAAAAGTTAAACCGCGAACTGCAAGTGGTTGAAAATGCCCTTCAAAGCCTGCAAGCACAGAAGACATCCATTGAAGCTGAGCTGGCCAAGCCGGAAATTTATTCAAAGTTTGATGTACTTGCTGCGTTCAATACTGAACTGGAGCAGGTGAATGCAAAAATTACTGAAGCCAATGCGGCGTGGGAGAAAACGGCATTGGAAATTGATGGAATAGAATCTAAGCCTTGATGATTTCAAGGAGAGAACTGATCAATAAAAGTGCAGAGATGAAAAGCACTGCATCCAGGTAGCGTGCAAGGCGCTTTTTAATTGTAGGACTGAAGGTTTCCATAGACATTTCTTTTGATATCAATCCACCAGTTAAAAAATTGGTAACCTGCCGCGCGGCTATCTCCAGCCAATACCCAGGGAAAAAACAAATCTTTCGATATCCTGATCAATATGCTCCCGGTATCCGGGGTAGGTACTGCCAAAGTTGGTGTACCAATAGGTGTAATCACTAAACACATATTGAAATTTATAACCCGCGGAAATCGAGACACTGAGATCGCCGGCTTTGATTCTGTATCCCATCATTGCATTGAACATTTTTCCGCCCCCTGCACTCTTTGATGCTGTCCCCTCCTGTTTTTGCATCCAGCCATGTGACCAACCATAATTCACCTGCACAAACAATCCATTGTTGCCATAACTCAGCAGATCATAGCCAATGCTTCCAAAAAGCGGCGATGTCTGCCATTGATCATAACTATCTATGCCCAACCCTCCGCCAACACGCAACCGATTTCCGATGACAACCCCATGAATGGTACTCGCGGTATAGGTAATGGATTCAGCCGACTTACCGGCAAGCAATCCACTCTGTACGCTGAAGAAATAATGAATTTTCTTTTCTTCAGGAGTATCCTGGGCCTGCAAATTTAAATACAGGCAAAGGAATAAAAGACTCAACAATTTCTTCATATGATTATTGGGCCGCAATTACCAGCTTGCTCACCTGGTGAATATTCTCCTTGTCGGAATAGTCGTACTGGTAGAGTCCGTCACTGGCAATCACCATCGCAATATTTTGAAATGGTACAATATCCACGGGCTTGATATTCGGGAAACTCTTGAGCTGGTGCTTGTCGATTTGCATTACATCGGAGGCATCAAATACTTTTAACCCTGCATCGCCATCACAGATAAAAAGTGTGGTGTTGTCAATTCCAAGACCATAAGGATTGGTCATTGGGAATGTCTTCACCACTTGGGGTGAGCTGAGGTTGGCAATGTTAATAACTTCAAGTTGATTAACGCCGCCCCTGCATGAGTTTCCAGTTCTGAGCGTGACATAGGCATAATTATCATTCACCACCACGGGATCACAACTCATAACGTGCTGGTATTTGGATACCAGTGAGGGTGCATTGGGATTATTCAAATCATAGATATACATGCCGGTTCGGGATCCTGCAAACAATTTATCCTTATAGGGAAACAGGGTTTCAACATCCCAACCTGTATTGATTTCTTTTATTGAACGCGGTGATTCGGGTTGCGTAACGTCTACAATGTCAAGGTAAGCACCATCAAGACCGTACAAGGTATTCGACGAAATGGTAAACCTTGACAAAGAACCACCGACACCGGTTGAAGGTGAGCCTCCCGTGGAAGCAAATGATGCGGAGGGCATGGCAATACCAGCATCGTACATAATACCGCCCCATAGCATGCGCCTGTCTTCACACTCTGACTCCTGCACTGAAATCGTACTTATCGGTTTCCAGCCGGTAAGCACAAGGTTATTAGCCATAGAGGCAAAGCCGTACCAAAAAGTGTGATCAAATACTTGCTCAATTCTGTTTACCTCATGAATGCTTGACTTGTCTGAGACATCAAAGACCACCAGGTCAACAAAACTATCAGCGTACAGCATATCACCGGCGATGGCCAGCTCATGATTGCCGGGGATTTTCAGGAAACCTACATGAGTTGGTGAAGCAGGATTTTGATTGTTAATGACGTGAATTCCCTCACCCGCTTCATTGATGTAGAGGAATTGATCTTTAAAATAAATTCTTCCCGGGCTTTTTATCGGGCGGGCTTCTTCGAATTGAACTGCCTGCTTTACCTCTGCAGATGTAGAGTAAATGGGGACGAAATACGTGTAGGTGGTTGTGACATTGCATTTGTCAGAGCATTCACCAAAAGCCAATACACAAAACAATATAAGGCTTGTCCGGACATAGAATGACTTTCGCATACAGGGAAGTTTAGATTGTACCCTTTGGACACAATCTTTTCCCGTTGCGTTGGAATGAGCTTTAGAATTATTTAAAAGTATACCGGCACCGGAATCCAAGATCAAGAATGAAGGGGCGTTGGTAGCCGTAATTTTCATTCATCGTGTTGGAAAATGAGTAGCGAGCACCAGGAACAATTGAAAGTTTGAGATTCCCTCCGACATACATACTCAACTCAGTGTTGGTAACGCCAGACCAGGAAATTGTCCGGTAGGCTGAATCTTGTCCAGCCGCACCCGCATAGTTTCCTGATTGGTCGGTTAATGTGTTGCGCAAAAAAAGATCGGTTGATACGCCACTGTTTACAGCCAGTCCGAATTTCCGGTCTATCAATACATAACCTACCTGAACAGGCAAGGACAAGTATTCTGTCATACTGTTAATGGTATAGGGATTTGTTAAAACATAGTTTGGTAGACTCCCGGCAGGAATAGCAGCATTGACATCATATACAACCAAGCCATTCGCAGAATTGGTCACAACACTGGATTCGAAGTCGACATTTTGTTTAAGATAGGTTATACCAGTCTGAAGAATCCAGTGCTTCGTTAGTTGCTTGCCCATCATCAAACCAAAAGAATAGGATGTGCCTGTCGTGGCTTGGTTGCCCGAAGAATTTTTGGCGACTGAAAGGTAATTAGGATAACTGGGCATATTTGAAGCTGCGGAAGCTGCCGGTGCAAGATCGGGCGTATAGCTCCCGCCCGCAATTGCTACAGCACCCCATAAGGTTTTATAGGGATTCTTCTTTTCAGGAACGATAGCATCCCCTTCCCCCAATAGTTTCTTGACCAGCTCCTTCTCCTCTCCAGGGGTTAGCGATTTGGAGCTTTCCAAATTGATTGAACTCTTTTCATTGTCTTCTTCATTCACTATTGCAGTTGGATTGGCATGATTTTCAGCAATATTCAGATTATCATTTTCATTCAAATTACCTGGTTGCTCCTGCTGGACAACTGATGAAATGGCCATCTGAGTTTGATTGATCGAAGGAATGGAAGCTTTCTTTTTCTCTGTGACAGGTCCTGCCAGCTTCAAATCTTGTCCGGAGTCCGGGGTTTTGGTTTCTGCCCCTGGCTGGCTGGCTGGTCCTTCCAATGCACGGATAGCCGATTGCTGATTTTCAGGAACATTTTTCCACTGCCAAACGAAAAGTG
>DAOMZK010000021.1:0-13155 GCA_035438035.1 Cyclobacteriaceae bacterium
CAATCACGCCTCCACCAACAATAATCAGGTGTTTGGGAATTTCTTTTAACTCAAGGGCCTCGGTGCTGGAGATGATTCGTTTCTTATCAAAAGGCGCGAAAGGAAGTGCAGTGGGTTTTGAACCCGTAGCGATAATGATGTTATCTGCCGTGATCTTCTTTTCCTTCCCGTCTTTTCCCTTTACGCTCACCGTATTCTTATCTACAAATGATCCAACTCCCGTATGAACATCGATTTTATTTTTTTTCATCAAAAAAGCGATCCCATCCACATTGGATTTCACTACATCTCCCTTGCGCTTGATCATCTGCGTGAGGTTGACTTTCGGTTCTGCGATATCAATGCCATGTTCTTTAAAATGTTCCCTGGCATTGATGAAGTGCTCTGATGAATCCAGGAGCGCTTTTGAAGGGATGCATCCCACATTCAGACAAGTCCCTCCCAGGGTATCATACTTTTCGACAATGGCTGTCTTGAATCCCAGTTGTGCACAGCGAATAGCGGCCACATAACCTCCGGGGCCAGAGCCGATGACAATGACGTTATATTCCATAAATATTAATTTCTGTAATCAGACCCCTAAAATCAATCTGCCCGGATCTTCCAACATCTCTTTTACTCTTACCAAAAAGCTTACTGACTCACGTCCATCAACAATGCGATGATCGTAAGAAAGAGCCAGGTACATGATCGGCCGGACAACCACCTCTCCATTTTTTACCACAGGGCGCTCCACAATATTGTGCATACCCAGGATTGCTGATTGAGGCGGATTGATTATGGGCGTGGACAGCATGGACCCAAAGACACCGCCATTGGTAATGGAGAATGTCCCTCCTGTCATTTCTTCAATGGATAATTTTCCATCACGACCACGGGTAGCCAGTCTGACCACCTCCGCTTCGATCTGAGAAAAACTTAATGCCTCGGCATTCCGGATCACCGGAACAACCAGTCCGCGTGGTGTCGAAACAGCGATTGACACATCACAGTAATCATGGTAAATGATCTCATCCTTATCGATGGAAGCGTTTACGGCAGGGAACTCTTTGAGCGCCACGCAAATTGCTTTGGTAAAGAAGGACATGAACCCAAGGCCTACCCCGTATTTCTCCTTGAATGACTCTTTGTATTTTGAACGGAGATCCATTACCGGCTTCATGTCCACTTCGTTGAAAGTAGTGAGCATGGCGGTTTCATTCTTTACTGCGACCAGCCTTTTGGCAATGGTCTTGCGAAGTGATGTCATCTTTTCCCTGCGCTGGTTGCGGCCAACACCAGAGGCAATGACCGGAGGACCGCTGTCAGGTTTCGCAGGTGCTTTTGCCGGAGGAGCACCGGCCTGGGCCTTCACTGCATCTTCTTTGGTTACACGTCCGCCTATACCCGTGCCGGCTACCTGTCCTGAGGCAATTCCCTTTTCATCCAGAATTTTTGCGGCGGCCGGAGAAGGATATCCAGCGGCATAACCTGCTCCTCCGGATGGGGTGGCCGTCGCCTGACCAGCTGCTGCAGCCGGTGCAGATGCCGCCGGTGCGCCTTCCATAATTTCTATTTTACAAATGAGACCACCGATGGGCAGTGTCTCTTTCTCTTTGGCTACTATTCTTAAAATACCATTGGCCTCAGCAGGAAGTTCAAAAGTCGCTTTGTCCGATTCCACTTCGGCTATCACTTCATCGAGTCTGACAAAGTCTCCATCCTTCTTCATCCAGGTGGACAGCGTTACTTCAGTAATCGACTCGCCGACCGTAGGCACTTTCATTTCTTTAACACCGCCGGTTGCCTTTGGTGCCTGACTGGCTGTCGGCGCAGCGGCCACAGCCTTGGTCTCAGTTTTGGCAGCCGGTGCAGAAGCAACCGGAGCCTGGGCAGAAGCCTCAATCTCACAAATGACGTCTCCTATTTTGGCTACATCTCCCTGCTTTTTGCTGATTTTTAACACACCCGGTTGGGGAGCAGTTAATTCAAATGTAGCCTTGTCCGATTCCAGCTCGGCTATCACTTCATCCATCTTCACAAAGTCACCGTCTTTTTTAGTCCAGTTGGCGATGGTCACCTCAGAGATAGATTCTCCAACAGTGGGTACTTTAACTTGAAAAGCCATGAATGTTTTCTTTAATGGTAAGTTTAAATGAGTAACTATTTAGATTTCAAATGACTGCGCAACGATTTTTTCCTGCTCCGCCTTGTGCACTTTGGAATATCCGGTCGCGGGTGATGCACTGGGTTTACGGGAAATAAATTCCATAGCCTGGCCGGGCATCATCCTCTGTATGAAGGACAGTGGTCCCATATTGGCCGGTTCTTCCTGCGTCCATACAAGCTTTGCGCCTTTGTATTTCTTAATGATATTTTTCAGTTGTGTTTCCGGGAACGGAAAAAGTTGTTCGACGCGTACAAGGGCTGTGTCCTTTACTTTCTTTTTCGCCTGCGCTTCGACCAGGTCATAATAAATTTTGCCTGAACAAAGGACAACCCGTTTCACGTCCTTTGCAGAAACATTAACATCGTCGATCACTTCCTGAAATGATCCGCTGATAAACTCTTTAAGGGGAGAAACCACTGCAGGATGCCTGAGAAGCGACTTGGGTGAAAACACAATGCAGGGTTTTCTGAAAGGCCACGTTACCTGCCTCCTCAACAAATGGAAAATATTTGACGGAGTGGTTGGGTTGGTGACGATCATATTGTACTCAGCGGCAAGCTGAAGGAATCGCTCCGGCCGGCAACTGGAGTGCTCGGGGCCTTGACCTTCATACCCATGGGGTAACAACATGACCAACCCATTCATCCGCTGCCATTTGGATTCTGCGCTTGAAATAAACTGGTCAATCATCACCTGCGCACCATTTACGAAATCTCCAAACTGAGCTTCCCATATCACCAGGGCGTGAGAGGTTGACATCGCATATCCATATTCAAATCCCAACACCCCAAATTCGGAAAGCAAAGAATTATAAATATGAAAAGGCTGTTGACCTTCCTGTATGTGATCCAATCCGCAATACGCCTCGTTGGTATTGGCATCAAAGAAGTAGGCGTGGCGGTGAGAAAATGTTCCGCGTTTCACATCCTGCCCCGACATGCGTACTGGAACACCATCTGAAAGCAGTGAGCCATAAGCCAGTAACTCCGCCTCTGCCCATCCCAGCACCTTATCTTCAAAAAATGCTGACTTGCGGTCTTTTAATAATTTTTCGATTTGCTTCAGTGGCTTAAAACCTTCCGGAATGGAGGTGAGCGCCTTGCCAACCTTATCCACTGTAGCTTGCTTTACACTGGTATCCGGTGATTTCTCAAAATCCTCAGGCTTCGCTTTGTGCATTTTCTCCCACTCTTCCTCCACCTTTTGCGGTTTGTAAGGAAGGGGTTTTTGCTTTACCTCGTTGAGACGGTCTTGAAGCTGGTTCCTGAAATTTTTATCCATCTCATCGGCCAGTGCCGCATCCACATCTCCCCTTTCGATCAGTTTCTTTACATACACTTCACGCGGATTGGGGTGCTTGGCGATCAGATTGTACAATTTCGGTTGAGTGAATTTGGGTTCATCACTTTCATTGTGACCGTGCCTGCGATAGCAGAGCATGTCAATGAAAATATCTTTACCGAATTTCTGACGGTATTCAACAGCCAATTTTGAGCAGAAGGTCACGGCTTCGGCATCATCTCCATTGACATGCAATACTGGCGCATCAATAATCTTGGCCACATCCGTGCAATAAATTGCAGTACGGGCATCTTCGTAATCGGTAGTAAATCCGATCTGGTTATTGATAACAAAATGAATAGTGCCACCCGTTTTGTAGCCTTCCAGGCCGGACATCTGAACCAGTTCATACACAATTCCCTGTCCCGCCACTGCTGCATCTCCGTGAATAAGTATAGCCATCGCCTGGTTGAGATTGCCTTTATATTCATCGTCGATCTGACCGCGGGTGTATCCCAGCACAAGTGAATCCACCACCTCCAGGTGTGAGGGATTAGGGGTAAGCTTTACATATATCTTGTTTCCGGATGGCGTATTGATAATACTGGCATAGCCCAGGTGATACTTTACATCACCATCTCCCATGGTAAGATCGGGATTGATGTTGCCTTCAAACTCCGTGAAAATCTGCTCGTAGGTTTTCCCTAATATATTCGACAGCACATTCAGTCGGCCGCGGTGTGCCATCCCAATGACCACTTCTTTCACGCCCATTTCTGCTGTCTTGTTGATTATGGTCTGCAGTGCGGGAATGGTGGTCTCGCCGCCTTCGAGGGAAAAGCGCTTTTGTCCCAGGAATTTTGTGTGGAGAAAGTTCTCAAAGACAACTGCTTCATTGAGTTTTGAAAGAATGCTTTTCTTTTCGTCTGATGAAGGGTTGTAGGCATAATATTCCTTCTCACATTTTTGAATGAACCAGTCCAATATCTCCTGGTTACGAATGTAGCTGTATTCAAAACCGATGGTGCCGATGTAAACTTTTTCAAGCTTCTGAATGATTTTGCGGAGGGTTGCCCGTCCGAGTCCAACTTCTACCCCCACTTCAAATTCTACATCAAGATCTGAATCGGTAAATCCGTAAAACTTGTGGTCCAGTGCTACATGATGATCCCGACGATCGCGAACCGGGTTAGTATTCGATTTTAAATGCCCGCGTGAGCGATAAGCATGAATTAAAGTACGAACCTGAGTTTCCTTGATGGATACACCATCCTCCGCCGTATGACCATTTTCACCAAAGCGCTGCTGGGAGAAGTCATAGCCTTCAAAGAATTTCTGCCACGTGGCATCTACTGAACTGGGGTTGTTTTTATAGTTTTGGTACAACTGATCCAGGTAGCCAACATCAGCGTTGGAGATGTAGGAGAATTTATCCATAGTCGAAAGGGTGTAAGTAAACAAATGTATACAGGAGCCTTTTCATTAAAAAACTTAATAATCGATTAAACAATTATACAATTTTCGCACCTTCTATTTTAAGTTTGGAATAGCTGGTTTTAAGTTGGTAATCGGTCTTTCAGTTCTAAAAAGCCTCATTTCAGGCTAAAACCTTATGAACTAGGTGACTAACCCTTCCGCAGGTGTTGGCAAAAACACATTTTCCATTACCTTTGCAGTCCTTTAAAAACCGGACGAGATCCAACATTTAAAAAACTAAAGAAAATGTCAGTAAAAATCAGATTGGCCCGCAGAGGCCGCAAGAAACTAGCCAAATTTGACGTAGTGGTAACCGATGCCCGTTCTCCCAGAGACGGTAAATTCATTGAAAAAATCGGTACTTACGATCCCTCCACCATTCCTGCATCAATCGTTCTGAATGAAGACAAGGCCTTTGAATGGCTGATGAAAGGAGCACAGCCTTCCGATACTGTGAAAGCCATGCTTTCCTATCGTGGGGTAATGCTGAAAAAGCACCTTCAGATTGGTGTTGTGAAAGGCGCTGTGGCGCAGGAAGTGGCCGATCAAAAGCTGGCGGACTGGAAGAAAGTCAAAGAAGAAAAAATCAAATCAAAACACGATACCCATCATCAGTCCAAGCGCGAAGCGGCTATTGCCCGCAAGGCAGCTGAAACGAAAATCAAGGAGGCCCGTGCTGAAGCCATTCGCAAGAAGGCTGAAGTTGCCGCCGCCGCTGCAGCCGCAACACCTGCTGCTGAAGAAGTTGCTGCCGCTCCCGCAGAAAGTGAAGCTCCTGCACCGGAAGCGCAGGCATAATAATTCTCTGGATTTAATTGTAATGCCAACGCGACAAACCGTGTTGGCATTATTATTTTAATTAGAAATGAATATCATCGACTGTTATAAAGCCGGCTACGTGGCCAAAACCCATGGCCTGAAGGGCGAAGTAACCATCGTTATGTCAGTGGACTGCCCTGATCCTGACAGTCTGAAATTATTCTTTGTTGAAATCAATCAGAACCTTGTACCTCATTTCATACAACTGGCTTCAATAAAAGGTGATAAAGCCTTTATCAAATTTGAAGATGTCAATACCCCTGAAGAAGCTGCTTCGCTAAAAGGTTGTAGCCTATATCTTCCCAAGACAGAACGCCCGAAGCTTGCCAGGGGTGAATTTTACAGCGAAGAGGTTGTGGGATTTGAGGTCGTTGATAGTGAAAATGGCCCATTGGGGATTATAAAGGAAGTTTTTGAACATGGCTTAAGCCGTCACCTTGTAGTGATCAAAGACCAAAAAGAAATCATGATTCCAACCAACGGCCCTTTCATTCAAGGCATCAATAAATCCAAAAAGAAAATAACCGTGTCTTTGCCGGAAGGTTTTCTGGATATATAACAGGTTCAATTTTCATACATTCGAATATGCGATTTGACATCATTACCTGTTTGCCCGGTTTGCTGGAAAGTCCATTCAATGATTCAATCCTGAAGCGCGCGCAGGAAAAGGGACTGGTAAGCGTTCATGTTCATGATCTCAGAAATTATTCCACCGACAAACACCGCACTACCGATGATTATGCTTTTGGCGGCGGTGCAGGAATGGTGATGATGATAGAGCCCATCGACAGATGCATCACAGCACTAAAAGCTGAACGTCATTACGATGAAATAATTTATATGAGTCCGGATGGAGAATTGTTAAGCCAGTCTCTCGCCAATCAACTCAGCCTGAATGAAAATCTCATTCTGCTTTGCGGCCACTATAAAGGCGTAGATGAGCGGGTTCGTGAAAACCTGATTACACGTGAAATCAGCATTGGCGATTATGTACTTTCAGGAGGAGAACTGGCCGCGGCGGTGGTAGCCGATTCGGTCATACGTTTGTTGCCAGGCGTATTATCAAATGAAACATCCGCACTTACCGATTCCTTCCAGGATGGTCTGGTAGCACCCGGGGTGTATACCCGGCCATCAGAATACAAGGGGTGGAAGGTCCCCGATGTGCTCCTTTCTGGAAATCCTTCAAAAATCGAGGAATGGAGGCATGAAAATGCCCTTTCCAGAACCAAAAAACGCAGGCCTGGCCTTCTGGATGGTGTATAGCCTGTTTCTCTGGAATTCCTGATTCCTTGCTTGTCGGCTCGTCTGTCTTTCCTATATTTGCAGTCCATTTTCAAATTGACACCGATATGGCCGATTTAATCAAGATAGCCGAACAAGAACTTGCAGGAAAACGTGCAAATCACCCTGCTTTTAAGGCTGGCGACACCATCAATGTTCACGTTAAGATCAGCGAAGGAAACAAGGAGCGCATTCAGCAGTTTCAGGGAGTAGTGCTATACAGACGTGGAAAAGGAACCAATGGTGAGTCTTTCTCCGTTCGCAAGGTTTCCAACGGTGTTGGCGTAGAGCGTATTTTCCCTACCGTAAGCCCCAGCATTGATAAAATTGAATTTGTTAAGGCAGGTAAAGTGCGGAGGGCTAAATTGTACTTCCTCAAAGGTTTGCAAGGCAAATCTGCCCGCATTAAAGAGAAATTATCCCTCCTCCAGGAGAAATAGTAATATTCAAAATGTTATTAGAAAAGCCCATTTCAAATCAGAAATGGGCTTTTTTTATGGCTATGCATATGACTTTGATTATTGGAATCCATAACCGGCAGGCCTATATTTGCCTTCCCCGTTTTTAAATACAAATATGTCAAAAACCAATATTGCCGAACTCCTAGGAAAGGATGCTGATTATCTGCTTGCCTACAAAAGTAAGACCATCCCCAAAGAACAAATTCACACACCCAATCCTGATTTCGTTGATCAGATTTTCGGACCTTCCAACCGGACTCCTCAAGTATTGAAGAGCCTGTCCTACTTGTTTGGAACAGGACGCCTGGCCAACACCGGGTTCCTTTCCATTCTCCCGATTGATCAGGGGATCGAGCACAGCGGCGGGGCATCTTTTGCCAAGAACCCGATCTATTTTGACCCTGAAAATATTATCAAGCTGGCTCTGGAAGGCGGATGCAATGCAGTGGCTACAACCTTTGGTACACTGGCATTCACTTCACGGAAATACGCACATAAAATTCCTTTCATAGTAAAAATCAACCACAACGAGCTGCTTACTTATCCCAACAAAGCTGATCAGATTATGTTTGGGTCGGTAAAGGATGCCTGGAACCTGGGTGCGGCGGCAGTAGGCGCTACTATCTATTTCGGCTCGGATCAATCAACGCGTCAGATCATAGAAGTAGCAAAAGCTTTTGAAGAAGCCCACGAACTGGGAATGGCTACCATCCTCTGGTGTTATACCCGCAACAATGCCTTCAAAGTCAACGGTGTGGATTATCACACGTCGGCTGATCTTACCGGCCAGGCCAATCACCTCGGCGTGACGATACAGGCTGATATCATCAAGCAAAAACTGGCTACCAACAATGGTGGTTTCAAAGCGCTAAACACCGGCGGCAGCAGCTACGGTAAACTTGACGAGCGCATATATTCAGATCTCACCAATGACCACCCGATAGACCTTTGCCGTTATCAGGTTATCAATTGCTACATGGGACGTGCGGGATTGATCAACTCAGGCGGTGAATCCAAAGGCGCCAGTGATTTGCAGGATGCTGTACGAACAGCAGTCATCAATAAACGGGCCGGTGGTATGGGCTTGATATCCGGCCGCAAGGCATTTCAACGACCAATGAAAGAAGGTGTCGGTATTCTCAATGCCATTCAGGATGTCTATCTGGATAAAGGCATTGACGTAGCATAAAGTTTAATGGACCGGATAAAATAAAGAAATGCCCTGGTTTAAGCGTACTGATAAAGGAATCCTAACCCCCACCGAAGCCAAACGTGAAGTTCCGGACGGCTTGTGGTTCAAATCTCCGGGGGGAAAGATTGTCCATACCCGAGAATTAAGAAACAATGCCTATGTGGTGCCCGATGAAGAGTACCACGTCAAGATAGGTTCGAAGGAATATTTCGAGATCCTGTTTGACAACAATGAGTTCACCGAGCTGGATGAAAACATGGAGTCAGCGGATCCCCTGAAGTTCGTTGACACAAAGCCCTATCCCAAGCGCATTAAGGAATCACAGTCTAAAACCGAATTGAAAGATGCGGTGAGGACAGGATATGGCAAGATGAACGGCCTTGATATCACCATTGCCTGCATGGATTTCATCTTCATTGGTGGATCTATGGGTTCGGTGGTGGGGGAGAAAATCGCACGGGCGATGGATCACAGTCTGAAACATAAAATACCCTTCCTCATGATTTCCCGTTCGGGAGGAGCCCGTATGATGGAAGCCGGGCTATCGTTGATGCAGATGGCGAAGACCTCCGCCAAAATTGCATTGCTTGACGAAGCCAAGATCCCTTACATTTCTCTGTTGACGGATCCTACCACAGGAGGCGTCACAGCCTCTTATGCCATGCTTGGCGATTTTAATATTGCGGAACCGGGTGCCTTAATCGGTTTTGCCGGACCACGCGTAATCCGCGAAACGATAGGGAAAGATTTACCGGAAGGATTCCAGAGTGCCGAGTTTGTGCTGGAACATGGGTTCCTTGACTTTATTATTGATCGTCGCAACCTGAAGCAAAAGATAACGGTATTGCTTAAAATGCTGATGTAAAAATTAATTTTTTACTCAGACCGGCTCGCTCAAAAAGAATAGTCCGAATCCTGGCCATTAAGTACAATTGTTTATAAGTCTTAAGAATTATTTTCCATTCTGTATAGCAAATGAGTTCGGGTATTCACATCATTCGCCTAAAATAAAACTCCTGAAAGCGACTTCAACCCGGTCGGCCAAAACTCAGTGGGTAATAAAAAAAGCCGTCCTTTAGGGACGGCTTTTTTTAGCAATCTAATTAAGATTAATTGACTCGTGGATTTTTGGTCGGAGCACTGGTTCCTGATGGTGTATTGAATACAATCTCATTATCACACACATCCCAGTAATCGAGGTAGTTAAAGTTGATTTGGGCATTAGTATTTACCAAACCGGTTTTATCCACCACTGTTACACCCGAACGGCCGCCACCTGAAGAAACAGGATCGAGGTAGCCATAACGTCTGGCATCATAGAAGGCAAGTCCCTTAAAGGCAAGTCCCACTCTTCTTTCAATCCTGATTTCCTTATTGGCTGTTGCCAGGTCAGGGAATGTGGTTACCGTTACTCCACCACCCTGGAAGTTAATCACGTTTTGAACACTGGCAGTTGCTCCTGCGAGGTCACCGGTGTTTGCTTTCGCTTCAGCCTTCATGAGCTCATTTTCCTCATAGGTTCCGGCGATGAAAAATTCTCCACTGCCTGCTGTTTTGTTGGCTAAAACAATCACGCCAGCACCTGCAGGACCCACACCGGTTGTATTATTCAGCAGTTTGTACCGTGTGTTGAAGATGTTGCCACGGTCCGAGTTACCAAGCCATTTTCCTCCGGTTACAGAGTTCGAGAAATTGTTAGTGTATCGTTTGTCTCCCGGACGGTAGAGGAAATCCGACATAAGTCGCTCACTTATTTTATAAGTACCGGTGGAGGGGTCAGACGCTGCGATCAAAGCCACACAACCGCCGGAAGCGGACATAAAGTCGCTCGTGGCATTGGAGAGGGCTTTGAAAATGTTATCAGTCGACTGGATTCCACTGTTGGTAAGGGTAAGAATGTTGTTCCAATCACCTGCTGTCATGGCGCTGAATCTCTTGTTGATCAGCAAATTCCTGGCCTTCATTGTATTGATGTTACGAATGAATTGCGCAATAGACGGCGCCTGGCCAACACCTACCTGGAAGAAACTGGGTATCATTGCCTTAAGTATAGTGTTGTAATCCGCCACAACCCCGGTTGCCGTGATGGCATTGAGGGCCGCAATCGCATTGTCAAAATTGGCGTTGGACTCAGCGATAATTCCATCATGGCTGACATAGTTATTCACGATTTTACCCACGTCATTGTTGATTACGCCGGCATAATACATTGAACCAATCCTGGAATAGGCATATCCTTTCCACCAATAGGCCCATGCCTTCAGCGCGTTCTTCTTGGTTGCCACATCACCTTTGTAGTCTGTGATGATATCCACATTGGCTAAAATGCCATTGCAGGCATTGTTCAGTGCATACATGTAAGCCCACTCGTAGTAAATCGGATTTTGATCTGCATATGAATTCTGGTTTGTAAGCCGAATGAGTGCTAATTGAGTATTGGGTGTTGATGGATTGTTCACTGTGCTGTTATTGTCCAGCTTTACCCAATCTGGCATACCTAATTGGTTGATATACAGGTTAGCAGCCTCTACACCTATCACATCCCCCATGATTTCATGGAAAGACATCACATCAGTGGCAAAAGTACCCTGGAATCCGCCATACTTCAGTCCACGGAACCCGCTGGCATAAACCCCAAGCCCCAATGCAGTAATGTTATTCTCTGTATTGATACTTCCTGCAGTTGGTTGGTTAGGATTTTTCACATCAAGCTGATCCTTGCAAGAAAATACAAGGATCAGGGTGATCAATGCTATCGTTGATATTTTAAACTTTTTCATACGTTTCTTAGATATAGGTTATAAACCAAGATTGAGTGTAACCTGATATGACTTGTAGTTAGGCAGTGTACTGTGGTCCACTCCCCTGTCAAATGCAGAATTGGTTGAACCCGAGCTAACCTCAGGATCGAATCCTGTATAGTTCGTCACCGTCATCAGGTTTCTTCCTGAGAGTACCAGTTGCAGTCTGCGGAATCCCTTCATTTGGAACAACTTGGCAAAGTCAACTGCAGCAGAAATATTCCTCATTCTCAGGAAGGTTGCATCTTCATAGAAATAATCCTTGGTACCATTAAAGGCTCCTGCAGCATATACGCCTCTATAAAATGAAGTCCATGCGCCAGATTCCCCAGCGATCGTAACTGGTTTTTCATAATCACTGGAGATACCATCACGATACATCCATGATTTTGTCTGGTTATACAGGTGACTGTTGTATACCCAGTCGAACTGGACAGAGAACGACAGCCAATCCTTGAAACTCACATCATTAATGAAGGCCATGTTGAAATCTGGGAACGAGTTGCCAAGACTATATAAATCCGTAGTGGCGATTGGTTGCTTAGACGCAGAATTAACTACGAAACCATTACTCGCTACTTCATATTGTGACTGATTTGCAACTGGTATATATGGATTACCTTTTGTATCCAACTGATTTACAGATGTCAGCATTTTGTACCCATATAACTGTCCAATAGCCTCTCCTGCTCTGAGTACATAATTTGAACTTCCTGCATTGGAAAGCACCACAACGGGGGCTGCACCATTCAAGCTTGTGATCTTGGAGAACTGCTTGCTGAAGTTGGTCGTCAGATCCCATTTGATATTAGAACCCGTGTACACCGGCATATTCAATGAGAACTGGAATCCATCTGAAGCCAGTGAGAATGCGTTGTTCTTGATTGTACCCACACCGGTTGAGGGGGCAGTATCCACATCCCAGATCGCATTATCCGTACTCCTGCTCCATACGGTAGCGGAAATATTCAATCTCTTCAACCATGATCCATTCAGGAGGTCAAGCGCAATGTCTGCTCCAAACTCAGTTTCAGTTGAAACCTCCACATCGAGATTGGGGTTAGACTGTGCGGACGGATAGTAGAAACCAATACCATTTCCCATAGCACGGGTTCCCAAGGTCACATAACGGTCGAAGGGTTGGGGTTGAATACCTGCTTTTCCGTACGCTGCTCTCAACTTAAACTCGAGAATCGTCTTGGAAAGACCGCTGTTATCCCAGAAGCCCAGGGATGAAAGCCGGAAGTAGGCATCTCCACGGGGGAAGGTAAACGGCTTGGAACCTGCACCGAATGCGGATGAATAGTCACTACGGAAACCGATGGATACACCACCCAGTTCACCATAATCAAAACGCTGATTAACCAGGTATCCATACGTTACAAAAGGACGCTTGAAGTCCGATTGAATCTTGTAAGTAGTCGCCTGGCTGGCGTTGTAGGGTGTATAGGTAGGCACGTTTGCACCGTAAGTATAATACTGTGTGTAATCACTTTTCCTGAAGTCATAAGCAACCAAAGTGGTGGACTTTAACGGAATGTTCAGTTTCAAATCCTTATCAAAATCGAATGTTCCGGTAGCACTGGCTACGAAATTCTGGAAGATGGTTTGATATTGGAATTTGGTGATTTCACCTGCAGCAGAAGAATTATAAATGGATACATAATTTGCTCCGCCACCGCTCACCACGTT
>DAOMZK010000022.1:0-12943 GCA_035438035.1 Cyclobacteriaceae bacterium
AACTTTGCCTTTTACCCAGATGAGTGATTCCATTCTTCATGAGTGCGGTATAGCGCTGGTAAGGCTTAGAAAGCCACTTTCCTATTACATCGAAAAATACGGGCCAACCTACGGGATGAACAAAATGTACATCCTGATGGAAAAACAGCATAATCGTGGTCAGGATGGCGCAGGAATTGCTAACATTAAGATCGACCAGGAAACCGGATTCCGGTACATCAGCCGCTATCGGTCAATGAAAAGCCAGCCAGTTGCCAGCCTTTTTAAAAAAATTGGCCGGAAGTATAGAAAAGCTCAAAAAACAGGAAAAGATAAATTCAGGGATGAGCAATGGCTAAAGCGAAATCTGGCTTTTTCAGGTGAACTCTGGCTTGGCCACCTCCGCTATGGAACCCACGGATTCAACAGCATTGAAAATATTCATCCCTTTCTCCGACAAAACAATTGGAGGAGTCGAAACCTCGTAATGGCAGGAAACTTCAATATGACCAATGTGGATGAACTTTTTGATATCCTGGTCAATTTGGGGCAACACCCTAAGGACAAAGTGGATACCATCACAGTGATGGAAAAGATCGGCCATTTCCTTGATGAAGAGGTTCAATTTCAATTTGAAAAATATAAAGACCAGTTCTCCAATAAGGAAGTATCCGATATTATCGAAAACGAACTGGACCTTACCCGGATATTGAAACGTGCCTGCAAAGATTTTGACGGCGGCTACACCATGGCCGGCCTCATCGGATCAGGTTCTGCATTTGTTGTCCGTGATCCGAATGGTATCCGGCCCGCTTACTATTACGCCGATGACGAAGTGGTGGTGGTGGCATCCGAAAAGCCGGCTATCAAGACCGCATTTAATATTGAATACAGCCAGATCGACGAAATCAAACCGGGTCATGCACTGATCATCAACAAAAACGGGGAATTTGCCCAACACGAAATACTTCCTGTTGGCGAAAAGAAATCCTGCAGCTTCGAACGAATTTATTTTTCACGGGGCAATGACCCGGATATCTACCGAGAGAGAAAAATGCTGGGCAAACTGGTGGTTCCTCAGGTGCTAAAGGCCATCAATTTTGATCTTAAAAACACCATTTTTTCCTATATCCCCAACACTGCAGAAACGGCATTCTATGGGATGATGGCTGAAGTGGAAAATTACCTTGTCAAACGTCAGACTGAAATTGTTATCGATGGCAAACCTTCTGTCGATTCATTGGAGGAGGTCTTGTCATTCCGGCCGCGAATAGAAAAGATTGTTATCAAAGATGCCAAGTTAAGAACCTTTATTACCGAAGATGATCTGCGTGATGAACTAGTTGCTCATGTCTACGATACTACGTACGAGGTGGTGAAAAAAGACAAAGACACACTCGTGGTCATTGATGACTCCATTGTAAGAGGGACAACTCTGGAGAAAAGTATATTGCGGCTATTGGACAGGCTTGGCCCAAAAAAGATTGTTGTGATTTCTTCGGCTCCGCAGATTCGATTTCCGGATTGCTATGGCATTGACATGAGCCGAATGGGTGACTTTGTAGCCTTCCGTGCGGTGATCCAACTCCTGAAAGAACAGGGAAAAGATTATTTGCTGGGTGAAGTGTATGAACAATGTCTCCAGTCCATACAGGATGATGTACCGGTAAACCATGTCAAACGTTTATACGATCAGTTTACTTACGAAGAAATTTCCGATAAGATTGCTGACATTGTCCGTCCAGAAGACATGAATGCTGAGCTAAAAATTGTCTTCCAGACCATAGATGCGCTCCACAAAGCTATTCCTCATCACCTTGGAGATTGGTATTTCACGGGAGAATACCCCACACCCGGAGGAATGAAAGTGGCAAATAAGTCTTTTGTCAATTACATGGAAGGTCGCCTCGTGAGGGCTTACTAACATCAATTTAATTTGAAATAAAAAAGGGGTCCTCAAATGAAGGCCCCTTTTTTATTGAAGTTTGTTCCGTTATCGTACTATTAGTTTTTGTCTCACAATCTGCTGATCCACAGCGATGGAGATAATATAGATTCCGGGAGCCAGATTTTGCGGCATATTTAATTTTAACTCTGTAGCCGTTAGTTCTCCTGTGGTAAACTGAAAAATCTCTTTCCCGCCTACATCCTGCAATTTGACAAAAGTGTTTTTGCCGAGATCGCCTTGATTGAAATCAATATTCAGTGACGCACCATCAGAAGGATTGGGGTAAACTGCCCAGGTCAAGCCGTCAGCGATCTCTACAGCAACCAGTTTTGAATAAGTAAAGTGACCGTCATAATCAGTCTGCTTGAGGCGGTAATACCATTTTCCGGGACTTGGCTTGAAATCATACGTACTGTAAGATTTTGAAATCGTTGATGTTCCTGCTCCTTTCACATCGGTCACATCGATGAAGCTTTCACCATCAGCAGTCTTCTGAATGGTGAAGTAGTCATTGTTCTCTTCAGTTTCAGTACGCCACTTGATTTCCACTTTCCCTGTCAGAGACACAGCAGTGAAACTGGTTAATCCGATTGGCAGGGGAACGCTGGTATCGGCAAGGGTCCAGGGGGAGAAATTCGTCACCCCTGGTACAGTCACTTGAAAATAACCTCCAGCCGGAGCGTTGTTGGCAAAGGTTTGACCGGCAAGGGCAGCATCCCAGTAATTAGAAGGATTCCAACGTTGTGCCGCAATACCTGCAGGCGATGCCGTCACTGCAGCGATAGCTGCTATTGAACCAGGCTTCTCTGAAGGAGGAATGGCATCCGTTCCCACTGCGGTAAACGTCATTGTTACAGTAGGTTTGGTAGTTGCATACCCTGTTGGTGTAATTATCCAGAAGCGATCCACAACAGAATTTCCACCCGATGTACCATTCAGGTTGGTAACCGTAGTCGGGAAAGGTGTATTGTTGGTTGCCGTTGCGTAGGTAGAAACCGCGATCGATGAGCCACCATTGGGAGCTCCTGCAACCGTAACATTGAATGTAAAGGGAATATACTGTGTGGATGACTTACCGAAAGGATACACATACGATCCAGTATTATTGCCAATGGACCAGTCTATTGAACCATAGGGAGCGGAAGTGTTTTCACTCTTGATATAGGCTCCGGTTGCACCACCATTGATTCCATTGGTATTCCCACTTGTGATACTGAGGGTTTTACCGTTAAGATCAAGTCCTCCTTTGACCAGAATAAGTTGATTCGATACAGAAATATTCTTAGAAAGTTGTACCAGGTTGGTGGTCAACGAGGTGTTAATCTGCAGCTTGCCAAATCCATCTGCACTGGAACCTCCAATGGTTTGTGTACCCGCTCCATTGAATATCACACCGTTATCCCCTCCTGTATTGGAAGGTGTGAATGTGCCATTATTGGTCCAGTTCCCTGCAATATTGAATGTACGAAGGCGGTTGCCTGAGTTCGCATTGATGGTGGCATTGGTATTGATCAGAACATTGCCGCCTACAGTTAACGGTACGGTAGTATTTCCTCTTAAGGTAGGTGCCGTTGTCCCATCTCCGACAGTAAGGTTATTGGCAACTGTAAGAGATGCCGGCAGCGTTACTACAAACCCATCATTCAATACCTGAAGATTCCCGAATCCTGCTGCAGGACTGGCTACAGTAACATTATTGGTTTGCTCATAACTTACCGTACCAAAAGGAGCCGAAGTACCCAGGCAGATACACCCTCCTCCGCCAAATCCGGTGGGAAACGTGCTGCTATTTCCGGTCATGCGGAATGTGGAGCCATTGCTGATAGTAAAATTCTTTGCGTTGTTTCCAGTGATATCGGTGTTATCGCTGGTGATCAGGCTTCCATTTTGAATGGTGATGTTGCCGGTAACATTGGTCGTAGTAAGATCCTGTCCTGTAGGACTCACCGTTACTCCGGATCCACCGGTATTGTTGAGTGTCAGATTGCTGTAAGAGAAGTTTGCAACCGGGCTTCCGGAAGGAAATACCAGCAGCTGACCTGAGGGAGCCGTTCCATTGTACACAAATGTGCTGGTAGCCGCAGGTGTAAGACATCCAAAGTTGTTTGAAAATGTCATGGCACCGCTCAAATTGACGGTTCCTGCTCCTGTAATATTCAGTCTCGCAGCAACTTCATTACCGGCTGTTACGCCTGCGCTGTATAACAAGTTGCCAATGCTCAGCGTACCGGTCGTAATATTAATTTGTCCTATCCTGTTATTAAAATCAAGTCCCGATCCAAGTGTAAGATTGCCAAGTACGGAAGCCTGTCCAGCGTTAATGTTCCATGCATCCGTTACGGCTGCTCCCGGCTGATTAACTGCCGCATTGGTTTGAATCGTAAGCAGGTTGGCAGCGGTATGGGTCACAGATTGCGCTGTGGAGCGCGGAGTGGCTGAGGTGTTGATATTAAGTGAGTTGATGAGTGTTGCGGCTGGCATGTCATACTGCACTAGCGTAGTGGCATCTGCAATGTTGGAATTACCGATAGTCACTACATCACCAATTGCCTGGGGAATGTACTGCCGACCATAACCACCAGAAAGGGATGAGACTGAATTGGCGCACAAAACAAGGTTCGTATTATTGGTAATGGTTTTTACCTGTCCCTGCACCACACAGGCTGCGGCACCAGCCTGCAGCATTATTATATCACCATTAACACATCCAGCATCCGCGGTCAATTCTGTTGTGAACAACGTACCCACACCAACCACTGCAGTGGTTCCGTTAAATGTTACTGTCCCTGTTCTGTTTTGTATCCATGTAGTTTTGGCATTCCAGGAGAGCGGGTTTCCTGTTGTGCGGTTGGTGATGCCTGTAGTGGGGATGATCTCCCCGCAGATAAATTGCCGAACCGCTGAGGAATTTGGAAGGGAGGCGATTGGCTCATTGATCATTTGGGCACTGGAACCCGTATTCACACCTGTCGTGGTTGTACTCCAATTAATACTGTTAGCAGTCCATTTCAACTGAAAATTTAGGGGACTGGCTCCGCCGTCCAAATCAGTGGCGTTGTAATTAAAGGTCGCATTGTAAGTAGTAAAAGTCACTCCATTGTTGGCAATAGACCAGTAACGATTAGCGGTTTTATTGGGCTCGATATTCGAACTGTTTATTCCAGGATGATCCAGCGCGGTCGATGAAACTGTGACAGTTCCACTTACTGAAACCCCTGCAAAATTAAGTTGGACCGGGGCATAGGTCGAAATTGTTCCAACTTCATAAAGTGGATTCGGAAATCCGGCACTTACATCTTTTTGAAGATTCCCCTGAACAAATCCAGTCCCTGTGGTAACTAGACCTTGTGCGTAAACATTTTGAACACCGGTTAACAATCTTCCCGAATTCAACGCAAGCGTTCCATTTGTCACTATATCCACAGAATTAAGAACCACCACATTTTCAATTATTAGGCCGTTGAAAACAGTTCCGGTGGTTCCTGCAATCTGCTGATTGGTTCCAGTTTTAAAGTAAACGTTACTGGAGGTGTTTACAAATGTTGCCCCTCCATTATTGGTCCATGTCCCGTTGTTACCAACAATTGTTATGGTCCTGTTGGAATAATTCAGTGTTCCGCTATTGAAAATGATGTTCCCCACTGTGATATCGTTGGAAAGAATCGTTGTGGCAATGGTGGTAAGAAAATTAAATGTTCCCCCTACTGTCATTATAGGGTTGCTGTTAATCCGGCCCCTATTAGTAAATACAAGATTTCCGTTAACCAAGGTTACAAGGCTCATGTCCACCGTCGACGCGACATTATTTCCACTGATGTTAATATTTTGATAGGGATATGTATTGGTGGTTGAAGGATTGGCTACTGAACTTCCTTTAGCAGTTTGAGCATTGGCCCCATTAAATGTAATGGTCGAACTTGAACCCAGAGAATTGGCCGTACCGGTCATTTCAGGTAAAGTGACACCCGTTTTGGAAAGAATCAATTCACTTGTCCCGGTCATAATAAGATTTGCAGGACCATCGAGCGTGTTGGTTGAGGCATCAAGAATTGCAGAACCTGTAATGGTTACATTGTTATTAACTGTTGTGTTCCCGGCTAAGGATTTTGTACCAGAATTAGAAATGGTAAGATTGTAATAAGTTGTCGTATAAATATTCTGATTCCCCGAATAGGTGTAGTCCACTGTATTGTTGGCATTTGCGAAGTTTACAGTTCCTGCTGCTGATACACTGGTTATAAATGATGCCAGACTTAATAATGCGTTTGCTACTCCATTCCCATTGTTAAAGGTTGCTCCTGCTGTAACTGTAAGTGCGTCTGTGCCGTTTTTAGTCAGTCGTAAAGTACCCAGGTTCGTAACTGAAGAATTGAAAGTGCCGGCCAAATTCAAACGAGTCATTGCAATTTCTGAGTTGCCCGAATAAGTATATGGCCCCCCAAGTCTTACATCATATCTTCCATTTCCTCCCGTTGGAATTGTCCATGTTCCATTATTGACAATACTGCAATTCACAACCGGGTCTTCACCCGTGGTATTATCCCAAGTTCCTCCAGGTGCCACCGTAATGGTATTGTTAAAGGTTTTTGTTCCCGCATTTGAGTTTGCCAAACTAAAATAGCCAGCAATTGAGGTCGTGGATGCCACATTCAAGTCAACACCACCAATTGTTGAGATTTGACCTGCTGGTACAGAAAATGTACTATTGGCATTCAGAATACGATTATTCCCTCCGCCTGTTATCTGTGAGTTGCCATTCATAATGAAAGCTCCTGACACATTGAGGGTTAAATTATTATTTGAATAGTTGAGAATTGCTGTGCCATTAATTGTCAATGTCAGTACAGTACTACCTGATGTAAAAGTGTTGTCAATCGTTGTAGTCCCGGAAGCCAGAATAACATCGTCCACTGGACCTGGAACCCCTACTGGCGACCAGGTGGCATTCACTGACCACACTCCTCCATTGGAAGTTTTGGTAACAGCATAGGCATGCGCTGAGAACAGCATTATGCCAATCAGCAAAATAGAATACTTCATATTAACCCTATAATAACCTTAAAAATACAAAATGGAAACCTATGAATATAGACCGGGGGTGCCGGTAAACTCAATAAACCTTGGATTTATCCCTTGGAGTGCCTCAAGGGAACCAAAATAACAGCCCTTTAGCCGGCATAAATGTCAAAAACTATGTCATTCATGCATTTAAAATGCCCTTTTGGACAACGATCATACCCTATTTTGGAGCAAGGCCGGCAGCCCAGTCGGGAATTTTCAAAAACTGTGAATTTGGTTCGGTAAGGGTACATCCCAAAGGCAGGGATGGTATTCCCCCAAATGCTGAAGACCTCCTTTCTGAATGCTGCCGCCATATGCATTAACCCGGTGTCATGGGTGAATACAGAAATTGCCTTCTTCACTAAACTCGCTGATTGATTGATGCTAAGTTTTCCACAAGCATTATATACAATCGTTTTCTTATTCAGCTGCTTGAGCACTTTCTCTTCTGACCTGCGCTCGCTTCCTCGATCAAAAAACCGGGCAATGGCCTCACCGCTTTCAATATCTTCTTTTCCGCCAAGAAGAATTACGGGCTTGTTGATTTTGTCACACAATTCTATCATCTTGTTTACGGGCAGTCTCTTTGTCGCATGCTGGGCTCCGATCGCATAAACGACATACCCGTTTCTGAATTCTTCAGGAAGCCAAGCCAGTGGGACATCATCCTTTTCTGGTATAAAATAATCCAGACCCAAAGTATCAGCTTTTACACCCAACGGAATAACAGTATCCATATACCGGTCTACAATATGTCTGTTGGGCAACTTGTTAATCTTCAGATTGACCATAAGCCACTTTTCAACATTGAGTTTGTTGAATGCATATGACTTAATCCGTAAGGCCGCCTTGATGCGAAAAGTCCTCAGGTTGTGGTGCAGATCTATAATGCAGTCAAATTTTTCATTCTTCAATTCACTGATCAAATCGCCAAGATTGTCTTTCAGCAAGTGCATCTTGTCGATATAGGGATTGGCAACGAGTACAGATTCGTATTCTGCCTTGACTGCGTAATGAATAAGGGAATCATCTAATTGGGTTTTCAATGCACGAATGACGGGTGTTGTCAGCACAATATCACCGATGGAAGAAAACCGTAGAATTAAAACCTTCATTTCAGAAAATTAGGTTAGACTCAAATTTACATCTTGGGATAAGAATACCCTGACAAGGGGTAGTATTAATACATCCCAATTCAATCATCTATTTACTATTTTAGGAGGTAAATCAATTATTATTATGAATTACTGGCTGCTAAAGACTGAACCCGAAACTTTCTCCTGGAGTGACCTGGTCCGGGATAAAAAAGCGGTATGGGATGGCGTTCGCAACTTCCAGGCTCGAAAACACTTGAAGGAAATTCAAAAAGGAGACCTTGCCTTTATCTATCATACTGGTGAGGAAAAATCTATTATCGGAATATCAAAAGTGACGCGCGATGGCTACCCTGAGCTGAAAGATCCGGATTGGATTGCCGTTGACCTGACCCCGGAAAAAGCCTTAAAAAATCCCGTTTCACTATCCAAAATCAAATCGGACAAATCTTTACAAAATATGGTTCTGGTACGGGCCTCCCGATTGTCGGTTCAGCCCGTTACCAAAGAGGAATATGAACATATCCTGAAGTTGAGCAGCAAGCCTTGAAGTTTCTCAACCCCATAGTGTCCATTCTTTTTCTGCTTATGTGCCTGGCGGTGACTGGTGCAAAGTCACAAATTCACCAGCCCTTCCGGTATGAGAAGGAACGTGAGTTTTCAGAGTCAGGATTTACCATTATTTCCCTGAAGGAGGAAGGTCTTGCCCTTATCCGTGACACTGACAAATTCGAACAGAACAAGAGAAAATGGCTGCTTGAAATCCTCGACACCACATTAACAACCACCTGGTCTACTGAATTGATACTGGAAAACCGACTGACCATAGTGGGTTACGAATATTATCGCAATCATCTTTATTTATTGTTCCGTGAAGGAGAATCAAATCATTTTGGATTTAAGCTGCTCACCGTATTGTTCAAGGATCAGCAGATACGTACGCAGTCAGTTCAATTTGATATTGACTTCAGAATCACTCATTTTACAATGGCTGGCGGAAGTGCGGTTTTTGGAGGGTATGTAAACAACGAGCCAGCCGTCCTCCTTTATGATCAGAAAAGTGATCAGCCCAAAGTTCTGCCCGGATTATTTGTGAGCGATATCAAATTGCTGGATGTCCGGACCAATCAAAATCAAAGTTTTAATGTCCTTCTTTCCGAGCACAAGGGAAGGGATGACAAAAAACTTATCGTCAGGACGTATGATCCGGACGGTAATTTATTACTGGATGATATTATCGATTTTGACAGAAATCTTTCTATCCTCACCGGCTTAACAAGCACCCTTGAGCGCGATGAGCTAATCATAGCAGGGACTTATGGAGAGGGCTCTTTCCGTCATGCTTTGGGGTTTTACTCTGTAGTGGTTGATCCGTTTAACCGACAGGAGATCACGTATACTGATTTTAGTATGCTACATCATTTTCTTGATTATCTCCCTGAAAAAAAGGCTGAAAAAATCAGAGAAAAGAAAAAAAATGAAAAAACTGCCGGAAATCTATCCGACTTTAAAGCGTATGTCATGCCTTTCAGGATCGAAGAGAGCAATAAGGGTTTCTTCCTTCTTTCTGAGGTTTATATTCCTTCACAAAGTTCAAGCCCCTATCCTTATAACAGCAGTTTTTATAATCCCTACTTGTATGGCTATAATCCCTATGGTTTTAGCCCTTACATGAATCGTTATTACAATTCTCCTTATTCAGGTTATAACACAGTCAACAGTTCGGAGTACAAAATGGTCCAAAGTATGGTGGTAAGATTCAACAGCCAGGCCAAAATTGAAAAGGACTTCAGTATGAAATTTGATGATCTGCGGGAGAATCAGCTTGAACAGGTAAGCGACTTTTCTATTCGTGGAGATTCACTGGTTATGATGTATAAAAACGAAAACCAGATTTTCTATCTGAAAAGTGCCGGAGAAATAAATGAAAAAAATGACGTGAGTCAGATTAAAGTGGCATTGAAAAATGACACAGAGGCAATTAAGGGTGACAATAGAGATGAAGGGTTTTTGCGTTACTGGTATGGCCAGCACCTGTATACATGGGGGTATCAAACCATCAATAACCAGAATCATAAACGCCATGTCTTTTATGTAAACAGAATCAGTCTTGACTAGGGTCTTACTTATCGCCATTGTATTCTGCTCATTGAATCGAAGTATTTTTGCGCAGTTGGAACAACACGGTCGGTTTGAAATGGAGTTGACTGACCTTGAGGAGAAGTACAAATCTTTAAGTCTTGGCGAAAATGGCGTGATGCTTTACCGTCAAACCTCCGAAAAAGAAGAGGATCATTTTGAATTAATCAGGCTCGACTCCTCACTGCAAGTAGTATGGAAGGAATTTTTTTTAGTTGGGAAAGGAATACAGTTGCTTCGCGTGCAGCATTATAAGGAGCAAGTTTACTTTCTCTTTAAGGAAAGGAATGTTATTGGAACTGATTTTCAAATCGCCAGCGTACGGCTGTCAGATGCAGCATTTGGAAGTTATACCGTTAAGAATATTATTCCATTTATGCCCAGCAGCTTTATTGTAACCGATGAAGCTGCCCTGGTCGGCGGTTATTTCAACTACAGACCGCTGGTGGTGTACTACTCATTCAAGGAAAAACGAGCAAAAATACTTGCGGGATTTTTTAATGAACCAGGAGAACTTAACCAGCTCAAGGCTTTTGAAGATGGGTCGGTGGATGTGATTGTAAGTGCCCGCAATTTCGAAAAGAAGCGCTGCTTGTGGATAAGAAATTATGATTCGCAGGGAAACCTCGTCAAGACCACAATCATTCAGCCAGAAAAAGATAAAAATCTGATTTTTGGTAATTCTATAAAATTGGCCAATGGGGAGGAAATCATTGCCGGCGCATACGGGAGATATTCCAACGCTGAATATTCGCGTGGACTATTTGTTGCGGGTATCAATAAGTTAGGCGAATATTCTATTGACTACTACAATTTCGGACACTTGCAGAATTTCTTTAGCTACATGAGAGCCGGACGTCAGAAAAGATTGAAAAGCCGAATCGAACGGAAAACCATCCGGGGTAAAAAGGTCAAGTTCAATTACCGTTTTATTATTCATGATTTTATTCCTTATAAAAATCAGTACATCATGACCGGGGAAGCATTTTATCCTCACTACATCTATACCAATATGTACTCCAATACTTACAGGAGTTCGTTTTCAAGGTCGTATACATCAGGTTATTTCCCGCAGCAGCGAAACGACATGATTTTCGACGGGTACCAATACACCCATGCTGTTGTCATTGGATTTGATAGCAATGGGAAATTGGCATGGGACAACAGTTTTGAAATCAATGATGTGAGGACCATGGAATTGGAAAAATTTGTAAAGGTGAGGCCGCAGCCTGACCGGATCATCATGATGTATTTATATTCCAATACGCTCAGGACTAAAATCATCCATGACGCAGAAGTACTGGAAGGCAAAACAAAAGACCCACTAAAGCTCAACCCGGGATCGGAGGTGAATAAGATCAAACAGGCAGAAACCGAGCAACTGGATTACTGGTATGGAGATTACTTCTATACTTTTGGCATCCAAAAATGGCAATTCGATAAGGAGCCCACGAAACGGATACTTTACATAAACAAAATAACCTACCATTGAGCGTATTCAATAGACGTCAAATTCCTGCTATATTTGCAAACCGGCATGCAGAAAAAGCTCATCCTTGATTCTGACTTACTCACCATCACCATTGATCGCATTTGCCAGGAATTAATAGAAAATCACGGAAATTTTGAGCAAACCGTCCTGCTCGGTCTCCAGCCTCGCGGAATTTATCTTGCCGAATGGATCAGGCAAAAGTTGAACACAATTCTTTCTGTTGACGTCCCACTGGGCTACCTGGACGCCACATTTCATCGTGACGACTTCAGAAGGCGGGAAATTCCCGCAAAGGCCAGCGAAACACGGGTTCCCTTTCTCATCGAAGGAAAGAAAGTCATCCTGATTGATGATGTACTCTACACCGGACGGACCGTTCGGGCTGCTCTCGACGCCATGATTGCATTTGGTCGACCTGAAAAAGTGGAGTTGCTGGTGTTAATCGATCGCAAACTCACGCGCGAGTTTCCCATTGCTGCTGATTATGTTGGAAAATATGTGAACACACTGGAGAGCCAGCGGGTGCTGGTCGAACTTGATGCTGATCAAAAGCACAACAAAATCTGGCTTGTAAACAAAGAATGAAACTATGTCAAAACTGAGTCAACCCCATTTGCTCGGGATTAAAAACATCACCCGCGATGACATTGAGCTCATTTTTGAAACCGCCGACAATTTCAAAGAAGTTATTAATCGTCCAATCAAAAAGGTGCCCTCCCTCCGGGATGTAACCATCGCCAATGTGTTCTTTGAAAACTCGACCCGTACAAGGTTGTCTTTTGAGCTGGCCCAGAAAAGACTCTCAGCCGATGTAATCAATTTTACCGCTTCAACCAGCTCAGTAAAAAAAGGAGAAACGCTGTTGGACACGGTCAACAATATTCTTGCCATGAAAGTGGACATGATTGTCATGCGGCATGCAAGTGTAGGTGCCCCCCACTTCCTCTCCAGGCACATTAAGGCCAACATCATCAATGCAGGCGACGGAACGCATGAACATCCCACGCAGGCCCTGCTCGATGCCTACTCCATTCGTGAGAAGTGTAAGACGGTAAAAGGAAAAAAGATTGCCATTATCGGTGATATCCTTCATTCCCGGGTGGCGTTATCCAATATTTTTGCGTTGAAAAAACTGGGGGCTGAAATAATGGTATGTGGACCACCGACTTTGTTACCCAAACATATTGGCCAGCTTGGCGTCAAGGTAGAATGGGACCTTCGAAAAGCACT
>DAOMZK010000023.1:0-12893 GCA_035438035.1 Cyclobacteriaceae bacterium
ACCAATCCCATGGATGCCCACCGTGACTGCAAGAAATGTTCGGGTAAGGTTGTACTGTGGATGAAGAAGGATGAAGTGCTCAGGGTCACGGCTCGCCAGGATCAATTTCACGAAGTGAAAGAGTTTATCTGCAATGAATGCCGTTTTGAACATAAGAACACATCGGACTGGGTGATTGAAGGTCCCCGCCACATTGAACGGAATTCTGTCATCGCTCAAAATCACTATGAACATCTCAACCTGCAAATGCTGAGCAAGGAGATTGAACGCCAAATTGAATTTCAGAAAGGTAAACCTTTACCCGAACCGAAAGGTTCTTTGTCGGCATGAGCGCATTTATATTATATAAAGTGATACTTGCCCTTGTGGTCTTCACGGTTACGCTGGTGACGGCCATGTACTCCACGTACGCGGAAAGAAAAGTGGCGGCCTTCATGCAGGATCGTATTGGTCCCAACCGTGCCGGTCCCTTGGGGTTGCTTCAGCCGCTTGCTGACGGTGTGAAATTCTTTATGAAAGAGGAGATCATCCCGGATGTATCAAATAAATTTCTATTCGTCATTGGCCCTTGCATCGCTATGCTCACTGCGCTCATGGCCGGTGTGGTCGTGCCCTGGGGGGATACACTCATTATTGACGGAACTGAATATGCTTTGCAAGTCACCGACATCAACATCGGTATACTCTACATTTTCGGTGTGGTGTCAATCGGGGTGTACGGCATCATGATTGGCGGGTGGGCATCCAACAATAAGTTTTCACTGTTGGGTGGCATCCGTGCCTCCGCGCAAATGATTAGTTATGAAATAGCCATGGGCCTGGCCATTATTGCTTTTGTGATGGTCACCGGAACATTAAGTCTGCGCGAAATCACTGAGCTCCAGACCGGCGGAGTAGGCAGTGACTGGAATTTCTGGAATGTGGTGTACCAGCCGGTTGGATTTATGATATTCCTCATCTGCGCTTTCGCGGAATGTAATCGAACACCTTTTGACCTTCCGGAATGTGAAACAGAACTGGTCGGTGGGTACCACACGGAATACAGCAGTATGAAGCTCGGCTTTTATCTTTTCGCCGAATACATCAATATGTTTATCTCTTCGGCAGTTATTTCCTCACTGTATTTCGGAGGGTATAATTTCCCCTTCATGAATGACCTGGGATTGGATCACAATACCGTCACCATACTGGGCATGACAGCACTCGGACTCAAAATCATATTTGGCATATTCTTCTTTATGTGGATTCGCTGGACCGTTCCGCGCTTCCGCTACGATCAACTTATGAATCTGGGGTGGAAAGGCCTGTTGCCTTTGGCCATCATTAATATTCTGGTTACGGGATTTTTTCTTCTATTTTTCAAATAATTATTCCACGTGCAATCGCTGACCAACCGATCGAAAATAGTTTCCAATAAGGTAATGACCTTTTGGGAACGCATTTATCTTCCGGCCATACTCGGTGGCATTGCCATTACGCTGAAACATTTTTTCAGACGGAGTGCTACAGTCAGGTATCCTGAAGTAAAGAGGGAATTCAGTGCGATTTGGCGCGGACAACATGTGCTGAAAAGAGATGACAAGGGGGCTGAGCGTTGTACGGCCTGCGGACTTTGCGCAGTGGCCTGTCCGGCAGAGGCCATTACCATGACGGCAGCAGAAAGAAAAAAAGGAGAGGAGAATCTGTACCGCGAAGAGAAATATGCCGCAGTCTATGAAATCAATATGCTGCGATGCATTTTTTGCGGATTGTGTGAAGAAGCTTGCCCCAAGGAGGCTATTTTCCTGACCGACCGGATAGTGCACACTGATTATACCCGGAGTGAATTTGTGTATGGAAAAGATAAGCTGGTAGAGCAAGTGGATGCCAGGATAGATGTTACGAAAAGACAAACTCAAAATGTACTTGCATTTAAACAGAATAAATTATTGAGTCATAATAAATAAGCGGTGACACTCAATCTCTTTTACTTCCTTTCTTTCGTAGGCATTTTCTGTGCCCTGCTGGTCGTATTTTCTAAAAACCCCGTGCATAGCGTGCTGTACCTTATCCTGACCTTTTTTGCCATTGCCGGGCATTATGTATTGCTGAATGCGCAGTTTCTTGCTGCGGTTCATGTTATTGTGTACGCTGGAGCCATTATGGTTCTTTTTTTATATGTGATCATGTTGTTAAACCTCAACCAGGAAACAGAGCCGCATAAAAGCAATGTGCTCAAATTTGCAGCTGCCATATGTGCCGGATTGCTGCTCGTCGTTATGGTAGGTTCACTCAAGGGAACTGATCAGATGATTGTGGCTTCCCGGGGTGGTGAAGAAGTGGGACTGGTGAAGGGCCTTGGCAGAGTTTTGTTTAACGATTTTCTCCTTCCATTCGAAATATCTTCTGTGTTGTTACTGGCGGCAATGGTGGGAGCAGTGATGTTGGGTAAATCCGAAAAGAAAAAAAATCAATGACGACCACGCAAGGCATACCGTTGGATTTATATCTATGGCTGAGTGCTGCCTTGTTTACAATCGGTGTACTCGGTGTACTCTTTAGAAGAAATGCTATCGTCATTTTTATGTGCATTGAGTTAATGCTCAATGCTGTGAATTTGCTGCTGGTGGCATTCTCGAATTATTACAATGACGGCGCGGGACAGGTTTTTGTTTTTTTTATCATGGCGGTGGCCGCCGCAGAGGTGGCGGTTGGTTTGGCAATCCTTATTGTCATGTACCGTAATACGAAGACAACGGATATTAATGTTTTGAATAGATTGAAATGGTAGGTTTTGATTTTTTGGTGATCCTTGTACCCCTGCTCCCACTGGTAGGATTCCTGGCTATTGCCCTGAATGTCAACAGGTTTTCTCGTGGGGTAGCCGGTTTCATTGCTTGCGGGTCGGTCCTGCTGGCCTTCCTGTTATCAACTTATCTTTTCATTAACATGCTCGGCATGCCTGAAGAACAGCGGGCCATCCAGGTTGTTGTGTTTGATTGGATCAAAACAGGAAATTTTTCAGCTCCCTTCAGTTTTCTGATTGACGCGGTCTCCATCATCATGTTGTTGGTAATAACCGGTGTGGGTTTCCTGATTCATGTCTATTCGATTGGGTATATGCATGATGATGCGGCATTCAACCGGTTCTTCTCTTACCTCAACCTCTTTATTTTTTTCATGCTCCTCCTCGTCATGGGTTCAAATTACCTGATGATGTTTGTGGGATGGGAAGGAGTGGGCCTTTGTTCTTATTTATTAATTGGATTCTGGTTTAAAGACCAGGACTATATGAATGCAGCCAACAAGGCCTTCATCATGAACCGCATTGGTGATCTTGGACTTATTCTGGGTGTCATTCTGATTTTTGCAGTATTTGGATCAATACAATACACGGACGTTTTTGCCAAGGCTTATGAAGGAGGCGAGGGTTCTACTGCGATTACACTGATTACAATTCTGCTGTTTGTTGGTGCAATGGGAAAAAGTGCGCAGATCCCTTTATACACCTGGCTGCCGGATGCTATGGCCGGACCGACTCCCGTTTCAGCATTGATCCACGCCGCTACGATGGTGACGGCTGGTGTATACATGGTAGCCAGAAATAATGTGTTGTACACACTTTCGCCTGCAAGTTTGAGTCTTGTACTTGTCATCGGACTGGTAACCGCTTTGTTTGCAGCAACAATTGCGATCGCTCAGAATGATATAAAAAAAGTGTTAGCCTATTCCACGGTAAGTCAGTTGGGATTAATGTTTGTGGCCCTGGGCGTCGGTGCTTACGCCAGCGGGATATTTCACATGGCAACCCATGCCTTTTTTAAAGCATTGTTGTTCCTCGCTGCCGGAAGTGTTATCCACAGTATGGGTGGTGAACAGGATATCAGAAAGATGGGTGGATTAAAAAAATATTTGCCGGTAACCTGGATCGTCTTTCTCATTGGTGTGCTGGCCATTTCCGGAATTCCGCCTTTTGCTGGTTTCTTCTCCAAGGATGAAATTCTTGCAAAAGCATTCGAGTCAAATGTGATCGTATGGGGAATTGCTCTCCTGGCCTCTTTGATCACCGTGTTTTACATGTTCAGGTTGTTGTTCCTGACTTTCTTTAATTCATCCCGCGCCAGCACGGAGACCATAAGCCATATTCATGAATCACCGAAAAGCATGACCGTGCCGTTAATGATACTGGCCGTATTGTCTACGGTCGGTGGCTTCATGGGCGTTTCGGAAACATTGGCGGGTTCAGACCGTATTGGAAAATTTCTCGATCCTGTTTTTAAAAACTCATTTCTGCTTGTTGAACACCAAACCCTCAGCCAGGGGACAGAATATATGCTCATGGCTACAGTGATGGGGTTGACATTGGTTATGATTGGTTGGGCGTACAGCCGGTACGTAAGCAAGCAGCACGTTCCTGCTGAAGAAGGATCATCCCTGGGTTCAATGCATCAATTGGTTTATAAGAAATATTTTATTGATGAACTCTACCAGAATGTTGTTGTCAAACCCTTGTATTGGATTTCAGATGCATTGTATGATTGGATTGAACGCTCAGGAATTGACAGGCTCATCAATGGTGTGGCCAGCAGTGTGGGAAAAGCAGGTCGTTTAACCAGACTGCTGCAGACAGGAAATATCGGGTTCTATATTTTTATTATGGTCATTGGAATCATCCTGATTCTGGCCGCTAACACCATGATCAGATAGCTATGTTGACTGCATTTATAATTTTCTGGCCATTAATTGCAGCACTTGTCTTGTTTGCTGCCCGGCCGGCGAATACCAGGATGCCTGCATTGGTTGCTGCATTGATTGAGTTGGTGGTTTCTTTAATATTGGCTGCTCAGTTTGTCAACAACGAGGCTGTTCAATTTTTATTTAATAAACCCTGGATTTCTTCTATAGGAATAAGTTTTTCAGTCGGTATGGATGGCATCAGCCTGTTGTTAGTCCTGCTTACAACCATACTGGTACCTCTGATTATTTTATCGACATTCAACTCTACTTCAACAAAGCCTCATACTTTTTACGGATTAATTCTTTTGATGCAGATGGCCCTAGTGGGTGTCTTTACTGCCCAGGATGGATTTCTTTTTTACCTCTTTTGGGAAATAGCGCTGATCCCCATTTATTTTATTTGTCTCATCTGGGGAGGGAATGGAAGAGGAAGAATCACATTGAAGTTTTTTATATACACCCTTGCCGGCAGTCTGTTCATGCTGGCAGGCCTGATTTATTTATATTTTCATACTGAAGGAGTTCACTCTTTTGATCTTCAGGCGCTTTACCAGGCTGGCCGATCTCTACCTGAATCTGAGCAGAGTATTCTCTTCTGGGCATTTTTTATTGCATTTGCGATTAAGATGCCCGTTTTCCCCTTCCATACGTGGCAGCCTGACACCTATACTGTGGCGCCGGCACAAGGCACTATGTTGCTGTCGGCCATCATGCTGAAGATGGGAATCTATGGTTTGATCCGCTGGCTCGTGCCAATGGTTCCGATGGGCGTTCACGCCTGGGGTTATAGCGCCATAGTTCTCTCTGTAACAGGAATCGTTTATGCCTCCTGCATCGCCCTGGTTCAGAAAGACATCAAGCGGCTAGTGGCATTTTCCTCCATTGCTCACGTGGGACTGATTTCTGCAGGACTCCTGACTTTAAATAAAATTGGAATGCAGGGGGCCATCATTCAGATGTTGAGCCATGGCCTTGTAGTCTTTGCCCTGTTTTATATTATTGAAATAATTTCTGAACGCGCCAAGACAAGGGTGATTTCTGAATTGGGTGGTATCCGGAATGTGGCGCCTGTGCTCACAACGATTTTTATGATCGTCATGCTGGGGAGTATTGCGCTCCCCCTTACCAGCGGGTTCGTGGGCGAATTTTTATTGATTAATTCTTTGTTCCAATATCAAATGCTGTTAGGGGCAATCGGAGGACTCACTACAATTCTGGGGGCGGTGTATATGTTGCGCGCTTTTCAGCGCATGATGACGGGCGATACCAATAAAGTGACTGCGCTCATGACGGACCTGAGTAGTACTGAAAAACTGGTTTTATTTCCGGTGGTGGCGATGATTATCATCCTGGGAGTCTATCCGGGACCCATACTTGCTATTTCAGAACCCGCGGTGAATAATTTAATACAAATCCTGTCAGACTTTACCACCTATGTAAAACCATGAACGCACTTTATATCCTATGTGGTCTTGGAGTTTTATCGCTGGTGGCGGAAATCGTCAGCATTAAGAGAGGGTTATTATTCTTTCTTACTGTCGGAATAGCGGTAGCAGCGGGTGTTGCGGTAATGGATTGGAATTCCACTCAATCCTATTTCAGCGACATGGTGGTGTTTGACAACTTTGCCCTCGCTTTTACCATTCTCATCTGTATCCTAACCGTGTTTTGGTTCTGGATGTCACGTTCATATTTTCACAATGAAACACATGTAACCGATCAGGCTGCACTTGTTTTGTTTGCTGTTGTGGGGGCAATTGTGCTGACCGCTTACAACAATATGGCCATGTTGTTCCTTGGCGTTGAGATATTGTCGCTTTCTCTGTATGTGTTAGCCGGCAGCAAAAGGGAGAATCTTTTTTCCAATGAGGCAGCATTTAAATATTTCCTGATGGGATCCTTTGCAACAGGATTCCTTTTGATGGGAATCGCACTTATTTACGGGGCATCAGGCTTATTTCATATTGACCGAATTGCCGCGTTTGCGGCCTCCAATACTGGAAATCTTCCTGGATTTTTTTATGCGGGCATCGTCATGATAATGATTGGAATGGCATTCAAGATTTCGGCAGTGCCGTTTCATTTCTGGGCGCCGGATGTGTATGAAGGATCACCTACGGCCGTCACAGCATTCATGTCTGCGATCGTTAAAGTTGCAGCGTTTGCAGCCTTTACCAGAATGTTCGCATTCTGCTTTGCATCGTCCTATACATCATGGCTGATAATCCTGCAGGTGATTATGATACTAACCCTTGTGATCGCCAATATCACGGCAGTAGTACAGACGAATGTGAAGAGAATACTGGCCTATTCCAGTGTAGCTCATGCAGGATATGTGCTCCTGGCGCTTGTGTCAACAGGAAATTCGGCTGGCGTTATTTTATATTACCTGGCTGCGTATGCTTCGGCATCGTTGCTTGCATTTTGTGTGCTGATCGAACATGAAAATCAAACCGGGGATTTGAGTATCAAGAGCTTTAATGGCTATTTCAAGGCCAACCCATTCCTTTCTGTTGCACTTATTATTGCTCTTTTGTCTCTGGCAGGTATCCCCCCACTGGCAGGGTTCTTTGGGAAATACTTTGTGTTTTCTCTGGCCCTGAACCAAGGTTATGTGGGATTGGTAGTACTTGCCATACTCACCTCGTTGGCAGGAGTCTATTATTATTTCAAAATAATAGTCGCCTTGTTTTCCGATCCGGAAGAGGCCCGTGTTATTCCCCTTTCTGCTTCCACGCGATTTCTCCTCTGGATACTGTTTCTGGTGACGGTCGGCCTGGGTGTATTCCCTGACCTGGTGAATGTACTGTAGTGATTTAAATCAGCGGACGTTTATAGAAGATTGATTGTTTTTAGTTTCTAAAAATTATACCTTCCGTATAAGAACAATCGATTGAAAGACTGTTTTTTATAATGTTTTTCTAATTTATAAATATGGCAAAAGTCAGAAACATCCTCCAGAAAAAAGGAACGGCGGTTTTTAGCGTGAACTCCGGTACCACCGTTTATGAAGCGATTGAAAAGATGAATGAAAAGCACATTGGCGGCGTGTTGATTGTAGATGATGGGAAACTGGTAGGAATTTTTACTGAACGCGACTATGCCAGGAAGCTTATCCTTCAGGGCTTATCCTGTCATGATACCACTATCGACAAAGTGATGACGCCTAATCCGTTTACCGTGAGCCCGGATGACAGTATAGAGGATTGCATGAAAATGATGACGAATAAACATATTCGTCACTTACCAGTAGTAGAGAATGGAAAACTGGGAGGCATGATTTCTATCGGTGATCTCGTGAAATCAATTATCGAGGAGCAACAATTTATTATTGAGCACCTGGAAAGTTATATCACACACTAATTTTTTTCCTCTATCTCCACCCGAATTCCAACGGCAAGTATGCCTTGAAGGGTGTCCTTCCTCATCATTTGATCAAGTTTTATGGAATAGTTCCCGCGCGCATGAAAGCGGTGATGTTTAAGCAGAAGGAATTGGTGATCATATAAGTCTCCCAAACCGCTACTCCCGAATGGCGCTCCAGTTTTCTGATCGAATAAATCATTATTAACCAGGTTCTCGCTAAGTTCCTTTCCTAATGAGTCGTACAGGTGAAAAGTAACAAATATTCTTGCGTAGGGATAGGACAGGGAGTTTCGCACATTGTAGTAGATGTTGTATCTCGCCACAGTATCGGGGATAGTAAAATTGAACCGAGGCTCCTCCGTCACTTTCCATGAGCGATCCTGGAATTCAGTTTGGTCTTCGTACACACGTTGACTGTCACAGGAAGTCACAATCAAAGTTAAATTAACCAGCAGAAAAAATACAACCGTAATGCTTTGGTTGAGGAACCTCATTTCTTTCATTGTGGTCTGCCTGGATTCTGGCGGGGTCCTTGCGGATTGCGTGGCGGCCCGCCACGACGATCGTGGCCCCTGTTGCGTGATTTCTTTTTATTACGGCCACCGCCTTTACTGAATTTTTTGTCAAGCCGTTCGAGATCACTATTGAGAACAGAAACCGGCTCGCGCTCCTCAATTTTGTCTAATTCAAGTGTAGCAGGTTTTTGACCCGCCTGGTTGAGTTCGAGAATCTGGTTTACCCGATCAACGTCCAACGGATACCAGGCACTTTCCTCTTTATAACCGAACCACATGATCTTGCGGAAGATATCGGTCTTTTGCAGGGTTGCTTCTCCCTTTTCTGTGAGCAAGGGGCGTTGAATATCCGGAATATGCTTGAGGGCATCCATGTAGGTCTCCAACTCATAATTCAGGCAACATTTGAGACGGCCGCATTGCCCTGAAAGTTTACTGGGATTCAACGACAGATTCTGATAACGTGCCGCACTTGTGGCCACATTTTTGAAATCGGTGAGCCAGGTTGAGCAACACAATTCGCGTCCGCATACTCCAATTCCTCCGAGGCGTCCAGCCTCCTGCCGCAGGCTGATCTGTCTCATCTCAACACGAATTCTGAATTCTCCGGCCAGTACTTTTATCAGTTCACGGAAATCCACGCGCTCATCTGCCGAATAGAAAAAACTGGCCTTCATGTTGTCTGCCTGGTATTCAACATCAGAGAGTTTCATCTGTAGATTCATCTGACGGATGATTTCGCGGCCGCGGTGGAGCGTAGGCAATTCACGTTCCATGACCTCTTCATACTTTTCAATGTCCTTCGTATGGGCTAAACGGTAAATCTTTTTTATTTCCCCGTCGTTGGCTACATTTTTCTTTCGCATTTGCAGACGCACAAGCTCGCCTTGCAGGGAAACATGACCAAGATGATGACCATTGGGAACCTCGACTATGACTGCATCTCCAGTATGAAGGCTCAGTCTGTCAGTATTGCGGAAGAATTCTTTACGGCCGTTTTTAAAACGAACCTCCGCGATCTCAAAGCGGTCAGCCACGGGTACTTCCATGTTTGACAGCCAGTCGAAGACATTCATTTTATTACAACCACCCGTTCCGCACGCCCCGTTATTTTTACAGCCGGAAACTTTTCCGTCTTTTTTAGTTCCACAAGCACATCCCATAAGTAATTCGATTGTGAACTGTCCCGATTTATTTTTGTGGTAACAGCCCCCTATTTTATTCCCCGCACTTTCGCTCAGGAATCAAGGTTTTGCAAATCTAATCCAATATCCATTCTGAAATATACGCCATCCCATGAAATGCCTGAAATGGCCCCATAGGCCGCTGTTCGGGCGGTCTCAATGTCTTTTCCTTTACCGGTCACTGCTATCACACGCCCTCCATCTGTTTGAATACCAGTGCCTATAGTCTTAGTGCCTGCGTGAAATACATGCGCGGAAGCAACATCATTCAAACCTTTAATTTTTTTCCCTCGTTCGAATTCTCCCGGATATCCTCCTGAAACCATCATCACCGTGAGAGCATACTCCGGATAAATCTGAATTTTTCTGTTTTTGAGGTCACCTTCGGCGCAGGCTACCAGGAGTTCCACAATATCAGATTGTATGCGGGGCATAACCGCTTCTGTCTCCGGGTCACCCATACGGGCATTATATTCGATAACGAAAGGTTCGCCCTTTACGCGAATGAGTCCAAAGAAAATAAATCCGCGATAAGCAATATGTTCAGCGTTGAGTCCCGAAATGGTGGGGCGGATAATTTTAGTTTCAACTTTCTGCATGAAAGCCGGTGTGGCAAAAGCCACAGGTGAAACAGCGCCCATACCACCTGTGTTTAGGCCGGTGTCATTTTCTCCAATGCGCTTGTAATCTTTGGCTTCAGGAAGGAGGACGTAATCCTTTCCATCTGTAAGAACAAAGACGGAAAGTTCAATACCCTCCAGAAATTCTTCAATCAGCACATTAGCGCTGGCATCGCCAAAAAGTCTTTCACCCAACATCTCGTTAAGTGTTGACTGAGCCTCCGTGAGATTCTGACAGATGATCACTCCCTTCCCGGAGGCCAGGCCATCAGCTTTTAATACGATGGGAAAGTCACAAGTAGTGAGATAGTGAAGGCCTTGCTCAAGCTGATCGGAAGAAAAAGTCCTGGCTTTTGCGGTGGGGATGCCATGTCGAAGCATGAACTGCTTTGAAAAATCCTTACTGCCCTCCAGTCGCGCACCGCTTTTTCCCGGACCTACTATGAGAATGTGTTGCAAGGCGGGCCTGACTTCAAAATAATCACGGACACCTTTCACCAGCGGTATTTCAGGTCCGACGACAACCAAATGTATTTTTTTATCAATGCAGGCTTTACCCAGCAAATCAAAATCATCTGCACGTATGGAAAGATTTTCTCCTACAAGGGAGGTGCCAGCGTTACCGGGAGCGATGTAAAGTTTATCAGTTAGTTTGCTCTGTTTTATTTTCCAGGCGAGGGCATGTTCCCTTCCGCCGCTGCCGATAAGGAGGATATTCATTTGCTTTGACAAAGGTCAAAGATAGGGAAGGTCGCCTACTTTTTCAGTGGATTTCTGATGTGTATTTCCACTCGTCAGTTTTTACTCCTGCCTTAAGGGGAATCATTACCCTGAATCGGTCGAGAACTTCCGAATCCCTCAAACGCAACGCAATTGAAATCATTTAAGATTAATTCGCGTATTCGCTTAAGAACTTGATTCGCATAAGTCTCATCTCCTCCTCACTGAATTCGGCATTACTGGAATCATTCATCGCATCAGGGATGCTATCTGTTTCTGAATTGAGGAAGTAGTCAAATATCTGTTCCTGTTTGGCTTCATCCAGAACCTCGTCGATGTAATAGTCAAGATTGAGTTTGGTGCCTGAATAACAGATATTTTCGATTTCCGTAAGCAAATCTTCAAAAGTCAGACTTTTGGACTCAGCAATTTCTTCGAGGTCCACTTTGCGATCAACCTGCTGGATAATGAAGATCTTTATTTTTGATTTATTGACCGATGACTTTACCACTACATCCGATGCAGTCTCAATGTCATTGTCATCCACGTATTTCTGAATGAGTTCAAGAAATTCCTTTCCAAATTTATTCACCTTGCCCATTCCTACACCATTGACCGATGCCAGATCCTCGGCGGTAGTAGGGTAGGTAGTGGCCATCTCTTCCAGTGATGGATCCTGGAAGATTACGTAAGGAGGAAGGTCTTTGTGCTTGGCCACCTGCTTGCGAAGGGTCTTCAGCATTTCAAAGAGCTTCTCATCATAGGATTTTGAATTCACTGGCGCTCTTTCCAAAGAGGCCTCTTCTTCTTCCACTGTCGTGGTGAAGTCATGATCTCTTGCCAGTTCAATAGGGTGTGGTTTGGCAATAAATTTGATGCCTTTCTCGGTAAGCTTAAGCACGCCAATATTTTCAATGTCCTTTTCCAAGTACTGGTAAATCAATGTTTGACGTACAACCGATTTCCAGTGATCTTCTTCTTCATCTCCACCCTGGCCATAAATGGCCAGGTCAAAGTGTCCATAGCTTTTCACATACTCATCTTCAATACCACGGATTACATTCACCAGGTGATTAAGACCGAAGCGTTCATTGGTTTGTTTGACGGCCTCCAGGACGGTCTTAACTGCAGCCGTTCCGTCAAATCGTTCACGTGGATGCACGCAATTGTCACATGAACCGCAATTCACCTCCATAAATTCTTCGCCAAAATAATGGAGCAGTTGTCGCCTGCGACAGATAGGCGATTCGGCATAGAACTCCATTTCCTGAAGGAGTACGCGCGCATTCTCCCGTTCCTGTACGGTCTTGTCTTTGTTGAATTTCTCAAGTTTGTTCAGGTCATTGTGACTGTAAAACATAAGGCAAATACCTTCCAGTCCGTCACGACCCGAGCGACCCGTCTCCTGATAATAACCCTCCAGTGATTTGGGTACATCATAGTGCACCACAAACCTCACATCAGGCTTGTCAATTCCCATTCCGAAAGCGATGGTTGCGCAAATGATGTCTACTTCTTCATTGAGAAAATCATCCTGGTTTTTGATTCGCACATCAGGATCGAGGCCTGCATGATACGGTGCGGCTTTAAATCCATTCACTGATAGCAGTTGGGCAATCTCCTCAACTTTCTTCCGGCTGAGGCAATACACAATTCCTGATTTACCCTTGTGTTCCTTCATGAAGCGGATTAACTGCTTCTTGGTTACTTTTTTTGGTCTGACTTCGTAATAGAGATTTTTTCGATTGAAAGAAGAGATGAAAACATCCTCT
>DAOMZK010000024.1:0-12774 GCA_035438035.1 Cyclobacteriaceae bacterium
ATCCAGCCCATGTAAACGCCGAAAGCAAGCCGCACGATCCATGAACCGCGGCGCATTGAATCGCGATTGATAATGAGTAATGTAGCCAGCAAAGCCACCATAACGAGCAGCGACAGGAAGACGTATTCGTAGTGCCACACGACAATCCACAGCGCGTTCAGCAAGAAATTGGCGACGATGGACCATCGCAAACCTTCAACTTCATCCCGCCAGCGCAATAGGAATTGAAGCACAATAACCGACAGCAGCAAAATGTAAATGACCCCCCAAATGGAAAACGTAATTCCTGCAGGAACGAACAAATTGGAGTACTGATCCGATAACTCACCCGTCTTCTTTCCGTTGATAGGCAGAATATTCGCAAGTGCATTCATGGTGATCATTACCAAGAAGGCAAACAAGTTTACGATTCGGTATTTCATAATGTCTTTGATTTTGGGAACCAGGGAAAGAAAGCCGGGGTTTGTCGGGTATATTCCTCATACTCAGGTTTGGTTCTTGTCAGAGAGCGTTCCAGAAGCAATACGCCAGAGACCTTAAGCAGAAGAAAGTTCATGAGAACAGCACTCAATACGGACCACCATGCCCCGGCCGCGACGCCAAAGAGGGCAAACCCCCACCACACCATGGCATCGCCAAAGTAGTTGGGGTGGCGTGTGTATTTCCAGAACCCGCTGCGAAGAACTCTTCCTTTGTTGACTGGGTTGGCTTTGAATTTCACCAGCTGATAGTCACCACCTGTTTCAAATGTGAAGCCTGTAACCCAAAACATCAAGGCAAAGGGGTCGAGCCATGAAAAGGAATTAGAATCGGAAATTTGTGCTGCCAGCAGAGGCGATGAAATAAGCCAAAGCAATACACCCTGGAGTAAGAATACCTGAAAGAAGCTGAACCACCAGTAACGCTCTTCTCCGTACCGTTTTCTGAACTCAGCATACCGGTAGTCTTCGCCTTTGCCGAGGTTGCGAATGCCCAGGTGGAGGGACAGCCGCAGGCCCCAAACAGCGGTCAAGAAAAGTACCAGCAAGCCACGTGTTGAATGAACCTCGGTCTTTACCCAATAGGTAAGGTTTGCCGCAACAAAACCGCCACCCCAGAAGATGTCCACAATGCTCACGTTGCGCAGCGGAATGCTAATGAGCCAAAGTGCGGTGAGAAGAACCAGCAGAACGGCAAATCCGGTGAGGTATGTCTCCCAAATTGTAGTTTGCATGATGCTATAACATTCTTCAAGTTATTTAGTTTTGAAACGGATCCCAATGTTATACAACTTAAATGCCCGATTAGCCTTCATTTATCGACACGGACTTTGAGCCTGTCCTTTGTTGGTGTTCCGAGCTCCCATCTTCTACCTAAAGAAACAAGCGATTATATTACAAAGAACCTCTATTCTGAAATACGGCATTTATCTCTTGGGATAACCATGAGAAATTATTGGGTACACCACGCTTTGAGTTTCTTGTATGCGTTGCATTTAGTATAATCCCGGATGCACACCGTTAATTTCAATACTCCCCTCCCATTACCCGCCCAGTGTAGCTACAGGATAGCTCCAGTCTAGCCATAGTGTAGCCCCATTACTTTCTCAATGCGTGACCAATGATTCCCAATGTCTTCCCAGTGGTTCCCAGTCGTTTCCCAATGGTTTCCCAGTCTCTCCCAATAGAACGCGCAGATTTTGCAGTTTTCTTGCTTATGAATTCAGGCAGAGGATGATGTTTAACTGTTCATTTTTGAACATATTTGTACACCACAGCACAGCTCAAACGCTGTAAGCTGGCTCCACGGCTTTGAAAGGGCGGTGGGGGGAATGGCATAGTTTTTCCTCTGTAAACTGTAAGTCGGTGAGTCGGTGAGTCAGTGAGTCAGTGAGTCGGTAGGTCAGTGCGAATACTGACATACTGACCTACTGATCTACCGACCTACCGACCCACCGACCCACCTCCTACAAGTAAAGTAGCAATTAGTAAACCTAAACCAGAGAACTAAGTGAACGATGGCAAGATATTAATGATCGATGACGACGAAGACGTACTCCTCGCCGCCAAAATGTTGTTGAAAAAATACAACTACCAGGTCATCATCGAAAAGAATCCCAACAAGATCCCCTTTCTCCTCAACAACGATACCTATGATGTTATCCTGCTGGATATGAACTTCAGCAAAGACACCACCAGTGGCAAGGAAGGCTTTGAATGGCTCGGCAAAATAAAAGAGAAAGATCCGCAGGCCGTAGTCATCATGATCACCGCCTTCGGCGATGTGGAGATGGCCGTACGCGCGTTGAAAGACGGTGCAACTGATTTCATCCTCAAACCGTGGCAGAATGAAAAACTGATCGCCACCATCTCTACCGCCATCAAACTTAAAAAATCCTATAACGAAGTTGACAAGCTGCGGAAAGCCAAACAAATGCTGGAAGAGCAGATCAGCCAGCCATTCCGCGACATCATCGGCAGCAGCAGTGCTATGCAGGAAGTATTTACCCTCATTGATCGTGTCGCGAAGACAGATGCGAATATCCTGATCCTTGGGGAAAATGGCACCGGCAAGGAATTGGTGGCCAGAGCCGTCCATCAAAAATCATTGCGCAAAGACAATTCCTTTGTCGCCGTCGACATGGGGGCCATCACGGAAACGCTTTTCGAAAGCGAACTCTTCGGTCACAAGAAAGGCGCATTCACAGACGCCCGCGAAGACCGCCCCGGAAGATTTGAACTGGCCAATGAAGGCACGCTGTTCCTGGATGAAATCGGGAATCTCAGCCTGAGCTTACAAAGTAAGCTGCTCAGTGTACTGCAATCAAGAAAAGTAACGCGCGTTGGTTCCAATACTTCGATTGACATTGATATCCGTCTGATCTGCGCTACGAACATGCCGCTCCACCAGATGGTGAAAGAAGGTAAATTCAGGCAGGATCTTCTGTATCGGATCAACACGGTAGAGATACGGATTCCTCCTCTCGGTGAACGGGTGGATGACATCCCCATGCTGGCCAATCACTTCCTTGATTATTATTCCAAGAAATACAGAAAAGAAGTGCTTTCCATTTCACATGAGGCCCTCACCAAATTGAAAAAATACGCGTGGCCGGGCAATGTCAGGGAACTTCAGCATGCACTTGAACGGGCTGTGATCATGGCTGACTCCAACACGTTGCAAGAGTCTGACTTTCTCTTCAGTCGGAAATCGGATGCTTCTTCTTCGTCTACAGACTCTCTCAACCTGGACGAGGTGGAAAAAGCGGCTGTAGTGAAAGCACTTAATCTGCACAGCGGAAATATTTCGAAGGCAGCGGACGAGCTGGGACTGACAAGGGCGTCGCTTTATCGAAGGATGGAGAAGTATGGGGTTTAATGTCGTAGTCGGGTAGTGGGTGGTCGGTAATCGGCGATCAGTGATCGGTAGATTGGGTTGTAACTGACTTTGGGGATAAAGGATATATTTTATTAGTAAAGTCGTCATTTGTAATTCGTAATCCGCCAATTGATGAACCAGGAACGGTACCCGTTAACTAAAGAACAAGTCACTTACTACCGCGAGAACGGTTTCATTAAACTAAAAAATGTCCTATACCCCGAAGAACTGTCCGTGTGGGATAAAACAGTGAGTGAAGAAGTAAAACGCCTCAACACTCAACATCTCCCTCTTGAACAACGGGATACCTATGGCAAAGCCTTCCTTCAGATCACCAACATCTGGACAAAATCAGAAGCAGTAAAAAAATTGGTCTTTAATAAACGACTGGCACGTATCGCAGCAGAACTGATGGAAGTTTCGGGTGTGCGCATGTACCACGACCAGGCGCTCTTCAAAGAACCAGGCGGCGGCATCACACCGTGGCATGCCGATCAATATTACTGGCCTCTCTCTTCTGAAAAAACAGTGACAGTCTGGATACCCCTGCAGACTACCCCGATGGAACTGGGTCCATTGGAATTCAGCGCCGGCAGCAACCGGATGACCAAAGGACGCCACCTTAAAATAAGTGACGAGAGTCAGTCGATGCTTGAAAAAGAATTAGTGAACCAGGGCTTCAAACAATTTGCTGAACCCTTTGAGGCCGGTGAGGTCAGCTTTCATTCCGGCTGGCTTTATCACCGAGCCGGGGTGAACTCAACGGGACAAATGCGCAAAGTCATGACCGTCATCTACATGGACAAGGATATGAAACTGGCAGAACCACAGAATGAAGATCAGGTGGTGGATAGGGAGGTATGGTGCCCGGGGGTGGAGGTTGGGAAGGTGATTGATTCAGGGATAAATCCGGTGTTGTTTGAAAGGTAAACGGGGTGATCGGTAAACGGTGATCGGTAATCGGAAAACGGTAAGCGGTAAACGGTGAACGGTAGAGTAAGTAATTGGTAAGGATTTCTGTACTACGAGAATGATGGTTGCGTGAAGCTAAGATGGTAATTTGCAACAACCGTCAGAACAGAAAAATGAGTTACGTAAAAAGCTTTAAAGAATTGGAAGTTTACAGAACTGCAAGAGCATTGTCGGAAGAAATATTTGAAGTTTCTAAATCATTTCCAAAAGGAGAAATGTATTCACTAACCGATCAAATTAGACGATCCTCAAGATCCATCGGAGCACAGATAGCCGAAGGCTGGGCTAATAGAAAATATGAAATACATTTTATCAGTAAACTGACCGATTCTGATGGCGAACAATTGGAAACTCAACACTGGATTGAAACCGCTGTCGATTGTGAATACCTTTCAAAGGAACAAAGCATGATGCTTTTCCAAAAATGCTCTTCTATCGGACGCATGCTGTGCGTAATGACAGAAAAAGCGCCATCATTTTGTAATAATAAATAACTCATAGACTACGCCTCGCCGATTACCTTATTTCAGACTACCTTCCATTTCAACTTCACCATAAATGATTAATCAAGCGCGCTCAACCGAATACCGATCACCGATTACCGATTACCGGCTTCACAAGTAAAAGCATGAACATCAACTGGCGCTCCCCCCTCATGACCCGCTTGCTGATTTTATCAGCTACGGTCTTCGTGTTTGGGTTCGTGCTGGCAAAAAGTTTCTCCATTATTCTTTTATTCCTCCTCGGTATAGCCATCTTCTTTCAACTGGTAAGATTTGGCCATGTCACAGATGAAATCACGGAGAGTCCGGCTCCAGACCTCAGTTCAGTTTATTTTGATGAAACCAGTCAGTCATTCAAATCAAAATCCGATCACCCTGGTGCTTATGATCATTGCAGTAAATTAAATAATGCATACCAGGCCTCCCGACAGGCACGCAAGGAACGTGATTCGGATTACCAGTTTTTCAGGAACATTGTTCAACATGTCGGAATCGGTTTGCTGACATTCAAGAAAGATGGAGCAGTGCAAATTATCAACAGCGCCGCCAGAAAATTGCTGCGCGTCAACCAGATTCAGAACATCCGTGAATTCAATGATGCCAGTCCTACGTTGGTCGAATCGTTTCAAAAACTGAAAACCGGCGGTCGTGAACTCATCCGACTTAAGATAGGCGATGACACCATTCAGCTTTCTGTTTTCGCCATCGAGCTGACATTACGTGGCGAAGAAATCAAGCTGATCTCCATGAGCAACATTCAGAGCGAATTGGAAGAGAAGGAAATGGAAGCCTGGCAGAATCTCGTTCGTGTACTCACACATGAGATCATGAACTCGGTGACCCCCATTTCATCGCTTGCCGGTACAGTGGAGGAAGAACTGCAAAAGCAACTTCAGCGTGAATCGTATGTCTTTGATAAAGGTGAGTTGGAAGATATGCACCTTTCCCTGCAGACCATCAGCCGACGCAGTGAGGGGCTGATCCGCTTTGTTAAAGAATTTAGAAACCTCACACAGGTACCCCAGCCGAGACTCTCTGAAATTGCCATCCAGCCATTACTCGAGGAGATGGCCATATTGCACAAGAAAGAATTAAGCGACCGCGGCATTGAAATCACCGTGAGTACCGATCCGCCTCAACTAACAGCGCTGGCGGATAAAAACATGATCGAACAAGTGCTGATCAATCTGATCAAAAATGCCATCCAGGCTTTTGACGAACAAATCGACAAAAAGATTGAGCTCTCGGCTTCCACGAGTGAAAAAGGCCGGCCTATTATTCGTGTCAGGGACAATGGTCCGGGTATAGACCCTGAGGCGGTGGAGAAAATATTTATACCCTTCTTCTCAACTAAAAAGACAGGTTCAGGCATTGGGCTGAGTTTGTCGAGACAGATCATGAGGGTGCATGATGGAAGAATTTCTGTGAAGTCGAAGCTGGGAGAAGGGACGGAGTTCCAGCTTAAATTCTAAGTTCAATCGAAGGGCATTTGCTTCTGGTAACTGGTTGATTCGGTAATAATAGTTTCACGGCAATCATAAATTTGAAAGTTGATGCTGGCTTTACCCGGACGAAGGAAACTGCTTTAAGTTTTGAATTGCTACCCGCAACAAGTGACCAGAAACCAGTAACCACCTTCGTTGAACAAGCCCTGTATCTTGCACCCTGCGCCTTGACTATCCCCCTCCTCCTTCCTACCTTTGAACGGTATGCAAGACATTCAAAAGAAAGTTACCCTGATACTTACGGACAAGCTTGGAATTCCTGATTCTGAAATCACTCCGGACGCCAGTTTCGTCAAGGATCTCGGCATTGATTCCCTCGATTATGCTGAGCTCGTCATGGAATTTGAACAGACCTTCGATATTAAAATACCCGACGACGACGCCGAAAAAATGCAGACCATAGGTGAAGCTGTGAAATATATCGGGGAGAAGCTGGGCAAGTCTTAGATTCACTTTTGTTCTTCGCAATCGGTAAGCCGATTTTGCCTCCATGATCGATAGAAAGGTTTTCTTTATCATCAACAAATATTCCGGCACTGGCTTTCAGTCAAAAATTGAAGGACGTATCATCGACTCTTGTGCACGTCTCAAACTCGAAGCCATTCTCGAATACACGCAATACCGCGGACATGCCATTGAACTTGCGCGCCAGGCCGCCGCAGAAGGTATCCTGCGTGTGTTTGCCATGGGTGGCGACGGTACAGTGAATGAAGCTGCACAAGGATTGATCGGTACATCCACTGCGTTGGGTATCCTCCCCAAAGGTTCCGGCAATGGCCTGGCCCGTCACCTGAGGATTCCGCTGCCCCTGGACCGTGCACTCAACTTGCTCGAACAATACAATATCCTGGAAATGGATGTATTGCGGATCAATGACAAGATATCGGTCAATGTCTCCGGAATCGGTTTTGATGCGCACGTGGCCGGGCAATTCGGGAAAAACGGCAAACGTGGACTGGCCGGCTATACCCGACTTGTTTTACAAGAGTTCAGAAGTTTTAAGGAATTTGATTGCGATGCTGTCCTGGACGGAAAAACCTACCACCGCAATGCCTTCATTATTGCCCTCGCCAACTCTTCCCAGTTTGGAAATAATGCCCGCATCGCTCCCCTGGCTTCTGTATGTGATGGGGTAATGGATGTTTGCTTCATTAAAAAAATTCCTGTGGCTGCCATGCCAGCCTTTACCACGCGCATGTTCCTGGGCAAGACGGAACGTTCAAGGTTCGTTGAAATCGTAAAGGCTTCACGGTTTAAAATAAAATTCAACGACCCACAACCCTATCATATTGACGGCGAACCTCATGATCCAATCCATGAATTTGTTGTAGAAGTTCTGCCTGCGTCGTTGAAAGTGATAGTTCCGGCTGCTACCGGAAAAGCAATTTGAAGATAGGTAATAGTTGTTTCCGGTCGCCTTTGTCGACCCATGCGACATAATTAAATTTTTTCACGCCTGCCTGCATGGAGCCGCTTCGGCAAAGGCTAGCGTGAACTTGCATTAGTTATTACAAAAAATAATGCTCACAAACCACCAAACATCTTTTGCCTATCCTCCTATTCTCATTAGCTTAGCACTTGTATGCAGCGGAATACTTTCATAAAACTATCTGCTGCAATGGCCGCCTCCACCTTGATAAAACCGGAAGAATTATTTGCACAGCAGAATGCTATCACAAATTGGGCAGGTAACCTTACTTACAGCACAACAAAGATAGCGTTACCGCGAACGACAAGTGAAGTCCAGGAGCTGGTTAAAAAATTCGACAGACTTAAAGTGCTCGGGACCAAGCACTGTTTCAACACCATTGCTGACAGCAACCATCAACTGATCTCACTTCAGCAAATGAACAAAGTTGTGACGCTGGATGAGTCGGCAAAGACCGTTACCATCGAAGGTGGAATGAGTTATGGGCAACTGTGTCCATTCCTGCAGAGCAGTGGATATGCATTGCAAAACCTGGCTTCACTGCCACACATTTCAGTTGCCGGCGCCTGCACAACGGCTACTCATGGCTCAGGCGTCAATAATGGCAACTTGTCGACCGCTGTTTCTGGTTTGGAAATTGTCTTAGCTTCAGGTGATATTATCAATCTCTCCAGAAAAAAAGACGGAGAAAAATTCAATGGTGCTGTTGTCGGACTGGGATCATTGGGCGTGATTACAAAAGTCACGCTTGATTTGGTACCCGCATTTCTTGTGCGCCAGGATGTCTTCGAGCATCTGCCGCTGGAACAGCTAAAAAAACATTTCGATGAAATCGTTTCAGGCGGATACAGTGTAAGCCTGTTCACCGATTGGCAAAGGGATACGATCAATGAAGTGTGGGTGAAGAGCAGGATTGATAACGATAAAAAGTTTCAGCCTTCCAGTCTCTATTTTGGTGCGGTGGCAGCCAAACAAAATCTTCATCCTATCGCGGAGGTATCACCTGAAAATTGCACTGAACAAATGGGAGTTCCAGGCCCGTGGTTTGACCGCCTCCCCCATTTTAAGATGGGTTTCACGCCCAGCAGCGGTAAAGAACTGCAATCAGAATATTTTATCCACCGAAAAAATGCAGTGGATGCGATTTTGGCTGTTTCCCGGCTGCGAAAGGAAATTGCACCTCACTTGTTAACTACAGAAATACGAACAATAGCTCCGGACAAGCTTTGGCTCAGTCCTTGCTATGAACAACCCAGTGTGGCCATCCATTTTACGTGGAAACAAAATATTCCAGAAGTGAATCAGTTGCTGACCCGCATTGAAAATGTGCTTGAACTGTACCAGGCCAAACCCCACTGGGGTAAATTGTTCAACATGGCCCCCCCAAAACTCAGGGCCCTGTATCCAAAAATGGATGATTTTATAGAATTGACGAAAACCCTGGACCCGGCAGGAAAATTCCGGAATGAATTCCTTAATAAAAATATATTTGCATAGTCGGCCCTCACTTAATTAGAAACCTTCATGAAAAAGTTGACCCTTCTTTTCCTTGTCTGTCTCAGTGTTACAGCTTCTGCCCAGGAGATAGGACTCCAATTGTACAGTCTGCGCAATGAGATGCCTAAAGATGTACCCGGAACGCTGGCAAAAATTAAAAAGTGGGGCATCAAAAATCTTGAAGGCGGCGGTACCTACGGAATGACCATCCCGGAATTCAAAAAACTGCTGGATGCCAACAATATGAAGATGCTGAGCGTAGCAGCTGATTTCTCGGAACTGATTGAAAATCCCATGGCTGCTGTTGAACGGGCCAAAGCCTTTGGCGCTACGTATGTGGTCTGCTACTGGATTCCGCATGAAGGCACTGATTTTTCCATTGCTGAAGCGAAAAAGGGAATAGAGGTCTTCAATGCAGCCGGAAAAGTGATGAAGGAGAACGGCATTTCATTTTGCTACCATCCCCATGGCTATGAATTCCGACCACTTCAGGGCGGCACGGTGTTCGACTACATGATGAAATATCTCGATCCGGATTTTGTCAATTTCGAAATGGATGTATTCTGGGTGAAGCATCCTGGTCAGGATCCGGTAGCGTTGCTAAAAAAATATCCCAACCGGTTTGTACTCATGCATCTTAAAGACCGCAAGCAGGGAACTGTGGGTAACCAGAATGGCCAGGCTGATGTGGAAAGTAATGTGGTTCTCGGTAGCGGTGATGTGGGCATTGCCTCCATTATGGAAGAAGCCCAAACAGCCGGTGTCAAATATTTTTTCCTCGAAGACGAATCTTCACGAGTGGAGAAACAGGTGCCGTTAAGTCTGCTGTACCTCAAAAGTCTGAGATAACGGATATTTTCCAATAACTCCGATTTCTGTCAATTGTCAATTGCTTAATGATCAACTGATTTTTATACCAACCGTCCCTCGTTTACTCCCAGTTATCCCTTATACAAGCGACTGCAGCGGATAATTCCGTCCCAATTTTGGACACCAGAAATCCCCCTGCCGGGGTTGCATCTTCTCAATTGGCCATCCGTTATACCAGCAGTTAAAAACAAAACCCAATTACTATGAAAAAAATCCTTACGCTTTGCATGGGCGTATTCTCTTTCAGCGCGCTGTTCGCTCAGCAGCTAAGCGGACCTCCCAGTGGCGACAATCAAAAAAGTCGAGTTACCCAATGGATCGGACCTGTGGAAGTCACCATCGATTACAGCAGTCCGGACGTGCATGCTCCCAACGGTGATGACCGAAAAGGTAAAATCTGGGGAACACCAGTAGCGCATTATGGCTTTGTCGATCAGGGATTTGGTGCGGGGATTCCTGCACCCTGGAGAGCCGGTGCCAATGAAAACACAACGATCACCCTTTCACATGATGTCAAAATCGAAGGCAAGGATCTGAAATCCGGTACGTATGGACTATTTCTTGTTGTTCAAAAGGAAGGTCCATGGACTTGGGTGTTCTCTAAAAACAGTGCGAGCTGGGGAAGTTACTTTTACAATCCTGCAGAAGATGCCTTGCGCGTAGATGTTGTTGTGCAGGATGGTGCCTATACCGAAAATCTTACATACGGATTTGATGATCGCAAATCGAATGCAGCGACTGCCTATTTGCAATGGGAGTTGAAGAAAATACCGTTCAAAATTGAAGTACCCAATGTGAATGATCTTTATGTTGCGCGCATGCGCGATGAATTGCGCTCCTCACCGGGCTTTGATTATCGGAATTTCTCGAATGCAGCCATGTTTTGTGCAAACAAAAAAGTCAACCTGGAAGAAGGATTAAAGTGGGCAGATAAGGCAATGGATCCCACGATCGGTGGTGTGACAGATTTCAACTCGCTCAGTGCAAAAGCACTCGTTTTGACTGCGATGGGAAAAGGACCGGAATCTGCCGAAGTCATGGACAAAGCCATTAAATTGCCTTCTACTGCTGTTGGACAAATCCATCAGTATGGTCGTACTTTGCTGAATGGCGGATACAAGGAAAAGGCGATGGAAGTTTTTCAATACAATGCTAAAACGCATCCTGAGGAAAAGTTTACTCCGAATGTAGGTCTTGCCAGGGGCTACACGGCGATGGGTGATAAAAAGAACGCCATCAAGTACTGGGAATTAGCGCTGGCCAACCTGCCCGAAAACCAAAAAGCCAATAAGGATTTCTACGATGGCGAATTGAAAAAACTGAAAGAATCCAAATAACCTGAATAACCCTGATCAAAAAGTCCTGTACCTAACCGGTGCAGGATTTTTTTTATGCCCGAAACCGGACGGTACTAATCATGATCGAACAGGCTTGGGAAGTAAAAAGCTGTTTTTTGAATCAAAATGCCTGATTTAAATTGGTATGCCAATTGGAATGTCTGCATCGATCCAAAACCTATGCTGACCAACTACCTGAAGATCGCCATCCGCAACCTGTTTAAAAACAAGTTCTATTCATTCATTAACGTGTTTGGCCTGGCACTTGGGATGGCCTGTGTATTTCTCATTCTACAGTACTTGAGGCAAGAACTGAGCTACGACCGGTTCCACGAAAGCGCTGAAAATATTTACAGGATCAGCTGGGCGGATGAAAATCCTCAAACCCGCACGCCGCATCCCATGGCGCAGGCCCTCGTGCATGATTTTCCAGAAGTGGAAAGTGCTGTAAGCATTACTCCGCTTTGGGGATACGGACTCACCCGAGAGACTTTCTCAATCAGCAATCCTGAAAAAGATGTGCGATACGATGAGAGCAATGTGATAGCTGTCGATACCACCTTTTTCAAGGTCTTCACGTTTCCGTTGATCAAAGGTGATCCGAATACAGTGCTTAAAAAGCCAGGCGGTCTTTTGATGTCGGCGTCCATGGTAAAAAAATATTTTGGGGATGCCGATCCCATTGGAAAACATCTTGCTATCAACAGCGACAAACAACTTGCTGAAATCGTCGGTGTATTCAAAGATGTTCCCCTTAACTCCCATTTCCATTTTGATTTTCTGGTCTCCTACGTGACAGAAAAAATTCATGAGGATCCGAAAAGCGAATACTATACGTGGAAAGATTTCGGTCATTACAATTACATCCGACTGAAACCAGGAACTGATCCTGCGCAACTTGAGTCCAAACTTTTATCCTGGGTTCGCCGGTATATTGATGTGTCGGATGAAATGTACAAAGCCGCAATGGCTCGGAATTTTGGTTTTCGCATACAGCCCATCACGGATATTCATTTGTATTCACACATCCGGTGGGAATTGGAGTCTAACGGATACATCGCTTATGTCTATATGATGACAGCCGCAGCCCTTCTCATCCTGGTGATCGGCTGCGCCAACTTTATTAACATTACTTCGGCTCAATCGGCAGAACGCTCCAAAGAAATTGGCTTACGAAAATCCATGGGCGCCTTCCGCAGTCAATTGATCTTTCAGCTGACTGGTGAATCTCTACTGGTCAGCATTGCAGCTTCTGTGATGGCCGTTATACTGGTGGAACTTGCCATTCCATTCTTTACGTCGAT
>DAOMZK010000025.1:0-12498 GCA_035438035.1 Cyclobacteriaceae bacterium
CCCTTCTTTTTTGCCCACCGTCCGTTGCCATCCATAATAATGGCAATATGACGAGGCAGGTTATTGAAGTCAATTTGGTCTTTAAATGAAGCCACAAGCGCGCAAAAATAGCCTATTTCCGCCATTTACACACTATCGGCAACTTTCAAAGCCTGCTGTTTGAAGATGAAAATTGCACACAAAAAGTTGCAGCAGATTGGGCCTTTACCGGTAGGGATTGGTGGGACAGGGGATATCGTAAAATGTCCGTGTAAGCGTTATCCCAAGGAAATAGTAGTTATCGTAATCAAACTTATTACCGTATTGATAATTTTTATAGGAGGGATCTCCGTATGAAATGTTATCGAGATAGTCGAAAAAAGTTTTTCTGATTCCATACTCCAGCGAAACGTAATACCGCGGATTGATGACATACTTCAATCCACCACCAAAGGGAATTGACATTTGAATTGTGCTGTATTGCGCCTTCGGCTGAACTCCGGAAATATTGAACAACGCTATTCCTGCAAACAAGTAAGGCGTAAACCGGAGTCTCCTGCGGTCGTCGCGCCAATCCAGAAAATGATATTCATAAACGCCGGAAACTTCTGAGAGAAAAATATCGAAGGACGCTTTGCGCTGAACTGCAAACGCATCGATCGGATCCCTCATGTCGCTTGCGCTGAGACGACCCGCAGTGAAGCTGGCCCGGAAACTTACTACTTTGCTGACATTGTTTCTGTAAAAAACCGTTGCTGCAGGAGTTGAAAAAGCAAAATTATAATTGCGAACCAGGTCGCCGGTGTAATTAAATGTTCCTAAACCAAATCCGATTTCAGACCGCTGTGTAAGTTGAGCTGATCCCGTTGTGATGCTGATGAGAACGAGTAAGATGGAAAGTCTGGAAAATTTTCCCAGTGATATCATCTGAACTTGGCCTGATGATAGTTCGGACTTAAGATGTAGCTGAGCTTGATGCTCGTCACCATGTAGATGTCATTCTGTTTGCTCCCGCCCCTGAGGTTGTCCTTGGCTTCGATTCCATATCCACCTTCAATCATTACCGGGTTTCCGTTTTTATCGAGTATCCCTGAATTAATTGGGTTTTTGGGATAACCTGGCAGTTCGTTTGTTCTGTAGGAAAGTGCCTGTGCAAGGGGTGATCCCAGTTTGCCAAGATCTACATAATTCTTGCTGACATCATCCAGATAATCGGTGAATGTATATCTGAAACCGATATCAAATGAAAGGTCGAGTACTTCATTGAGTCTGAATCTTGCCCCCAAACCAAAGGGAACTGCAAACTGCACAAGTGAATACGGTTTGTTCCCATAGTTCACGTCAGTAGGACTAAGCGCTGAATTCTGTCCTTCCGTTCCCAGCGGTTGCAAGTCAACCCAGCTTCCGGACTGGGAAATGGCATTACCCTGCAGATCTGTGGCAGGAGCTAATGCCTGTGGATTGTGAAAGAATCCGGCAACGCCGAGATAAATGTAGGGCGTCCACTTTACCCGCGCCATGTAGGTTGACTGATTCTCATACAAATCAAAAATGGCTATAACGCTCAGTTCTTTGATTTGATTTCGAAATGAAAGGTTTCTCTGATACCGGTAAATGCCATTACTGGGATCACCTTTATCTGCGGATTCCTGATCGGATCCCTTGATGGTACCGAACATGAACTGTCCCTGGAGTGTGAACCGCGGACCCATTCTGCGGGCATACGAAAGTGCAAAACCAGGTTTTGTAAATGAAATATCGGTGCTGAGCTTATTGGGCGAGGGCGACAAGTCGCCATAATAATTGAATGCATTTACTGAAAATCCCAGGGCGTTGTATTGTCTTTGTTTACCAAATCGTGATTTGTTGCCTCGGTAGCTGGCCATCCTTTTGTTTCCACTTTTAATGGATTTCCGGTCGAATTGCGCGTATCCCTCCTGAACCCCGGAAAGGACCAGAAAGACACACAGGCAGTACAATACTATTTTGCTCATGAATGGCTCAGACTATCAACAAATGTATAAAATTCTCGCTTCTTAATTAAAGTATTGATTCAATGACAGGGTCGGAAGTAATCGTCTCTATCCCTTGTTTCTGAGGTCAAGACCCCAGTTAAGCTTTTGACGCAGGGTTTTAAAAAAGTGCTGCCCTGGTAACTGGACAAGGTGCGCCTTAAAGCGTTCTTTTTTGATTTTTAGTTTTACCGACTCATCCACCGTTTCAAATCGTGAATCCAGTGAAACCAGAAATTTTTTGCTCCTGCCTTCGATTTTAAAAGTAAGCTCCGACCGGTCAGAAAGAACGATGGGTCGTGCCGTAAGATTATGCGGGCTCACAGGGGTAACGACAAAACTTTCCGATTCAGGGAACATAAGCGGACCCCCGCAGCTCAGGGAATAACCCGTGGAACCAGTCGGTGTGGAAACGATGACACCGTCAGCCCAATATGAATTCAACAGTTCGCCATCAACCGAAACATGCACCCTGATCATCGAAGAGGTATCCTTCTTCATAATGGTGAAATCATTCAACGCAAAGTTCATACCCTGAAATAATTTTGGGTCTGAATTTAGTTGAAGCATGGTGCGTTCATCCACGGTATAGTTACCCTTGAAAAGATTATCCAGCGCTTTATCCGTTTCCTCACGGCTAATCGTGGCAAAAAATCCCAGCCGGCCTGTGTTCACACCCAATACCGGTGTTTCATTTTTCCCAATGTAGGTCACTGACTCCAGCAACGTACCGTCACCACCAAAAGAAATAAAGAAATCAAGATTGTTTAGGTTATCACCATGCTCAAATATTTTCATTTTAAAATTTCGCTTCGACTTAAAGTGTCTTTGAAATTTCGATGAAACAAATATTTCAGCTTTGTTCTGCAACAGTCGAAGCAGAACCCGCTCAATAAAAGCGGATGACTTCTGTTGAAAATCCCTTCCGTGTATACCAATGCGCATGCAGTGATCAGATTAGAAGTGATGTTACAAAAAAAATTGGGAATTCCCTGAATGACTTATTGAAAATGCTTGAGACGGATGATTTCGTCCTGGCGCAAATAACGCCAGTGGCCGCGGGGCAACTCCTTTTTATCCAATGTGGCGTATACAGACCGGTCCAGTTTCACTACTTCGTATCCGAGCGCTTCAAATATTCTTCTGATGACCCTGTTCCATCCGATATGAATTTCAATCCCCACTGTCTTTCCATCATCTGAAACGATGGCGAGATCATCCACCATTGCCTTTCCTTCCTCCAGCCTCACGCCTTCACGAATTTTTTGAAAATCATTTTTGGTCAACGGGCGATCAAGTTCAGCACTATAAATTTTCTTTACCTCGTAGGATGGGTGGGTGAGTTTTTCCGTAAGGTCACCATCGTTGGTAAGCAGTAACAATCCTGAAGTATTTCTATCCAGACGTCCAACCGGATAAATCCTCTCTTTACACGCCCCCTGAACGAGTTGCATCACCGTATTTCTTTCCTGGGGATCATCGGTGGTCGTGATAAATCCTTTGGGTTTGTTCAACAAAACGTAGACAGGTTTTTCAGCTTTCAGTCTTCTCCCCTCATACCGGACATCGTCGGTTATTTTTACTTTATAACCCAGCTCAGTAACCGATTTGCCATTGACCGTAATCAGACCCGCGAGGATAAGTTCGTCTGCTTCCCTGCGCGAACATACCCCGCTGTTGGAAATATATTTGTTCAGACGAATGAGGTCAGTTGCACCTGCAACAGTTGATTCGGTTTCTTTCTCTACTAAAGTTGGGCGGCGGTCAAATGATTTTTTCCCGCTTATTCTATGTCCCTGAGTGGATTCTGAGCCCTTTTTATGAAAGCTGGAAGGTCGTCCTGACCCACTTTTTCTATCCAACTTTTTATCTCCTCCTCTTCCTTCAGATGACTCGTCTTTCTTTTGCCAGGGTTTTTTAAATCCCGATTTTCCTTTTTCGAATCGTTCATTCTCTCCCGCTTTTGTTGTACGGCTCCTGTCAGAATCCCTTGCTGGCTGATCCCGCCTAGCCGGTTTTTGAAAGCGTTTGCCCTTTTCGGGAAATGGTCGGGAGGATGATTTTTTCTCCCTGAAGTCCTTACTGTCTTTTTTTGAATCGCCACTCTCGGCGGCCGAGCGCTTATCAAAACGTTTCTTATTGCCTTTTCCCCTATCAGAAAATGACTTTCCGGAAGTGGAAGAAGAAGTTGTGCGGAATCGACTGTTACGTGCCATAGTTGTTAATGAGGCACAGGTGCCTTGAAGAAAGAAGACTTAAGCGTTGTCCGGGCTTTCGCCGATGGTATTGACTTCCTGAGAAAAATCCTTGGGAGTGGGCAACTCGCTTAGCTCGCTTACGCCAAAATACTCCATGAATTTTTCACTTGTGCCATAAATTAAAGGTCTTCCCACTGTTTCGCCCTTTCCCTGAATTTCAATGAGTCCTTTTTCCAATAATTTCTGAATAGCATAATCGCAGTTGACTCCACGAATGGTCTCTACTTCAGTCTTGGATACAGGTTGCTTATAGGCAATAATAGAAAGCGTTTCCATGGCTGATGTAGACAGTCGCTTTTTCGACTGCTGCTTCAACATGATTCCAATGCTGGCCTGGTATGCCGGCTTGGTAAGGAACTGATAACCGCCGGCTGACTTGTTCAACTGGAAGGCAAAATCATCGTGTTGATATTTATCCATCAGCCTTTGCACAGCGCCTGCAATGTCGGTTTCCGGAACATCAGCATTGAACATTTCAGTAAGACATGATTTCAACTCACCCATTTTAATCGGCGTCGGTGAGCAAAAGATCAGTGCCTCAATATGGTTTTGTAAAAAGTCCAATGCGGTTATTTAATTAATTGTTCTATTTAGTCTTGCTGCATCATCTTGGCTTCGATGGATTGCGTCGTATGAGGAACCGCTATCAATCGTTCCTTGGGAATCAGCTTACCGGTAACGGTGCAAATACCATACGTTCTGTTTTTAATGCGCACCAGTGCATTTTCCAGGTTGGTGATATATTTTAACTGACGGGCAGCCAACTGACTGAGGTTCTCTTTTTCAGCCGTCTCGGCTCCGTCTTCCAGAACTTTTGTATTACCCCCCGAAGTGCTGTCTGTGCCTGCATCATTATTCCGGTTCAGGGTCTCTTTCAAAATGCGAAATTCTTCCTTCGATTTTTCAAGCTTGGACTTAATCAATGTCTCAAATTCTTTTAACTCATCATCGCTGTACCGGGTTTTGTCATCTTGCACTGCTGCTTTCGCCGGTTTATGGGCAATGGGCCGCTGGGTGAGAATGGGGAAAACATTCAGTTGCAACTGTGGTTTAAGTGCTGCATTTGCTGCTGCTCTGGCATCCGCTTTCTTTTCAGCTGCCGTTACTTTTATGGTTACTTTCTTCGGTGCTGTCTCCTTTTTAACAGCCGCCTTGGGCATTTCCTTTTTTGCCACCGCTTTCTTTATTGGCTTTGCCGCCTTCTTTGCAGAAGCTTTTGCCTTCACACCTTTGATTGCTTTTACCGTTTTTTTCGCCTTCGCTGCTGATTTCTTACTCGCCTTGGAAGTTGATTTTTTCGCTGATTTAGCCATAATACTGAGTCCTCCTGGAACTGTGTTTGAGAAAGATGCGCAAAAATACTCGGCTGGGGGTAAAACAAAAAATCCGGGGAAAAATTGCGAAACCCCCGTATCCTAAGGCGAGGAAACAATTACCCGTTTGCGGTAAGTATTCAACTCACCGGAAGCATCAAATACTTCAAACCAAACCACATAATATCCCATCCTGACTTTACTGCCATCATCACGGTCGCCATCCCATCTGAAAAAACCCTCAGGACCGAGCACTTCGTTGCGGGCAAGGGTTTTTAATGAATGTCCTTGCTGATCGTATACGCTCACATTGGCCACCCAGCCTCCGCGGTCAAAATGATAATGAATTTGTGCAAAATCACTGGCGCCTGAATTCGGCGTAAAAATTTCGGGCACAACGTTCACGGGTTCTTCGGTTGCAACAAGTCCTCGATCTTGAGAATTTTTATAACCCGGTGTGGCAAATCCAACAGTCGAACTTGACGAAATCCAGTTAGATGGTTCATTGGACAATGCACGTACTGAAATTCTTTCCAAAGAAACACCCTCATCGCTCTTGATAAATGCTGAATGCCATGATTTTGAATAATTAACGGCATCGATCACTTTTCCGGAATCAGTGAGTAAAGCAACAGATCCTTCATCATCGGGTAGTGAAGGCATTGGTGCTTTGTAAAAAACTTTATCGTGCCCTGGTGGATACTGCAATTTGACAATGTCGGGGTCGCTGGTAAAGACGGCATAACCATCTGGTGAAAGTAAAAAGTTGTTCGGGAATAGAGTCACTGCTCTCTGGGGAAAGTGATTTTCGTAGTTACCCAGCTTCCAGTTTACCAGATTCAGAAATTTAGAAGACGCGTTATACACCTCAACAAAGTCAACACCGCCTGAGCGAGGATTAAATAAAACTTCATTGATGACTATATCGAGACTGTCAGCTGATTCAGAAAGTCCAAACTTCAAATTGCTTTGCTCCATTGTATTTCCCGTGCAATCGCGAATTGCATTCACATTGACCGTATACCATTGACGTGCAAAAAGATTCTCGCTTAAAGTGAGTTGAATGGTCTTCAATTGAATGTCCGCATGATTAACCTTTGAAAGTTGGACCGGCGGTTGAATGGAGAAATTCTGTAAAGCAATAGAGGTTGGATCCAGTTTCTCATTAAAAGTCAAAGAAATTCTTGATGGTGAATCCGGAAAAACTGAGATCAGCCTGGGTCCAGTCAAATCTGGTTTTGAGGCCAGCACAGAGTTCTGTTTGCCTGGAGTGCCGCCGGAAGGATTTTCCGATGCCATCCAGTTATCCTCTTCGCCGCAGGGATTGCCTGGATCGATTAATTCCAGGGTCCAACCGCCTTCCTGCTTGTCATCATCCTTATACCACTCGAGGGTATAGTGGAGAGAATCCACTAATAATCCTGCTGAAGTTTTAAGTGTGATTGCATCACCCGAATTATTCAAAGTTGGAAAATTGGCCAGCCCGATGGTCTTCCCATAATTTGTAAAGAGATTCACGGATGAGGTTGCCGTTATAATTCGGAATTCTGCAGGTAATATAATTTCTGAAAGAAAAATTCCTGTCGAACTCCCGTCCGATAACTTCCACCCTGCAAGATCAACAGGGTTTGTGCTTCGATTATAAATTTCCATAAACTCCACTGCAGGCAGCCCGACCTGGGGAGAAGGGTCAGGAAAAATTTCAGTAATAACGATGTCTTTTTTTTGAATCGCGCCAGGCTGAAAAAAAAGTGCATAAACCACTGCGGGAATCATCGTGTTGTTATTGAGATCCCTGATGTCGTTAATCAAAACAGGATAGGCGATCCCGTTTGTCAGCGAAGAAGTAAATAAAAGAAGAACGGTTCTTTGATCGGATTGCAAAACAGCAGATGCCGGGCCACCAAAACCTGTCAACGAATAGTTTAAAGGATTCTGCGCAAAGACTGGATCCAGTGCCTCTGAAAACAGGAGGCTGACCTGTTTTGAATTAACTGCGGTTATAGATTGGATAAGGGGTGGCGCGGTATCAGGAATGACTGTACCGCTTACAACAAAATCATCAAACCAGAATTTATCCGAACGGGTGGAGGTATAGACACATTGCACTCCGAAAAATGAAGCGGAAGTGATGTTACCGTCAACACTTGTTCCTTCCAAAAGATAGTTGCCTGAAGGCCCTACATCGGAATACAATTGCCATACTCCATTGCCGGATCGCGTGACTTTAATTTTCACTTTCACCAATGAAACATTCAACTTGTCATCCAATCCGTCGATTATTTTGGTTTCGACAGCTCCGTTTTGCCTGTATAGGCAAACATCCCTTGAGGTGTTTCCTGCTTTTACAAAATACCCGTTGACGGGACTTGAAAGATTCATCTGATCGGAGACCAGGTAGACTTTAGCATAGTTGGCGCTGCTCGGGTTGAAGTCCATCTGCAGGTAAAACTCCCAGCTCCCGTTGTAAATAGCCTCGCTCGCAGTTGATAAAAATGCGGTTTCCGCTACAACCGGAGCCTGTAATTTTAGTTTGCCCGTGTTTACCACAAATTTACTTTGGTCACCGGCCCATGCAGGATTGGATGTGAAATTCCCGTCGGAAAAATTATCATCCACCTGAGCAAACGTAAGTTCGGATGCCAACAAACCTGAGATGGCCACAATGATTTTCCATCCATTCATTCAACCAAAGTACCATTTATGCTATTTTTGTAACGCTAAAATTTAAAATCGTCATGAAAATAGTAGTCGTTGGAGCGACGGGATTGGTAGGTCAGGAAATCCTGAAAGTCATGGAAGAGCGCAACTTCCAGTTTGATGAATTGTATTTGGTGGCTTCCGGCCGTAACGTCGGAAAGGAAATAACATATAAGCAAAAGACATACATCATTATCGGAATTGAAGAGGCCTGCAATCTTGCGGCGGACGTGGCCATTTTCTCCGCAGGTGGAGGTACATCACTGGAATGGGCGCCAAAGTTTGCAGACAAGGGGACGATCGTAATTGATAACTCCTCTGCGTGGCGTATGGATCCCGATAAAAAACTAATTGTCCCTGAAATCAACGGACACGTGTTGCGCATCGATGACCGTATCATTGCGAATCCGAATTGCTCAACCATCCAGATGGTGATGGCTTTGGCTCCACTGCATGTTGCCTATACACTGAAAAGAATCGTAGTGTCAACGTATCAATCCGTTACCGGTACAGGTAAAGACGCAGTGAAACAACTGATGGACGAACGGAAAGGAATTGAAGGCGCTAAAATATATCCTCATCCGATCGACATGAATGCGCTTCCGCACATTGATGTATTCCAGGACAATGGATACACCAAGGAAGAACTTAAAATGGTGAACGAAACCCACAAAATCCTGGGTGATAATTCCATTGGCGTTACAGCGACTACCGTGCGTGTCCCAACCATTGGCGGACATTCAGAAGCTGTCAACGCGGAGTTTCACAAAGAATTCACACTCGAAGATGTTCGTGAACTTCTCGAGAACACACCCGGTGTAATAGTGATGGACGATGTAAAGCAGAATGTATACCCTATGCCGATCCTTACGCAGGGAAAAGATGAAGTTTTTGTAGGACGCATTCGCCGTGATGAGTCCCAGCCGAAAACTTTAAACCTATGGATTGTGGCCGACAACCTGCGCAAGGGAGCTGCAACGAATGCTGTGCAGATCGCCGAGTTTATGCTGGAGAAAAATCTGGTTTACTAAGGAAACTTGAATCCCGCTGTTTCCGCGGGATCGTAATCATTGGGCAGCATATCCGCCACACGAAGGATTCTGGTATATCCAGAAGATCGTATCGTAGTAGGGTCCATCAAAATTCCTTTGGCATTCAATTCGACAACGCGATTGGGCACATCGATCCAAAATACTCTATACGCAATGTCCCTGTAAAACGGATGTGCAGAATCATTCACATAGTGTATCTCCAGGCGACTGGGAAGAACAATTTTGTAGGTGGGTGACTTTATGGGGGCCATTGAAAAACTGAAAGGCACAACGCGCTTGCCCAATTCATTTCTGAACAGGTTACTCCGGATAATTTTGTCAGACTCTTTCGGATCTTTTAATTCAAGATAAAGTTCAAACCCGGCTTTGGAAAAAGAACCGTCAATCATTGCCTGAAAGAGATGTTGTTCAGTGCCGAGATAGGCCTCTAATCGGTTACGCGTCCATTCTTTGTTTTGTTTTTCATCCAGCGGCATGAGCCTCTTGAATTTGGTTCTTCCCAGAATGGTATATTGTGTTGCGTAAAACTGGAAGCGAACGATGATAAATGAAATCCTGTAGCCCAGCCCCAGATTTTCTATTTCAACAGGTTCACTGGCACTGGCGGTGAGGGTATCACCGGACTCAATGAGATCAATCACCCACGGATTGAGGATTCTGCTTTTCCTCGCATTGTGCGTAACGCCAAGGAATTCCCGTTCAAACCGCTTGAACAGTTTTTCCCAACCCTTATCCCGACTGGCCCTTACTTCAATTTCGCCAAGTACTTTTTTATCCGGAATAAGGACAGCAGCAATTTCAACTGTTCGATCAGGAGCGATAACTATCTGTGCCGCATAAGTCTTATAGCCAACAAATGAAATCACCAGTGAAACGGAGCCGGCTGATAGTCCTGACAATGTAAAATTTCCTTTGTCATCCGTTGTTGTACCAATCGTGGAATTATCAATAAAGACATTGGCAAACGGAAGCGGCTCTCCATTCTGTCCATCCTTGACTACACCTTTAATGCTCTGGCCATATGCACCGGAAACGAAGCAAAGGGCAAATATTAAAATCGCAATTCCTGCTGGAGTTTTTAGATTCTTCAATTTTCTGACACGGATTACGCCACCTGCTGGCAAAGGCAGGGATGAACACGAATGGAATGCGCGGTTATATCCGTGAAAATCCTCGCCATCCCTGCCTACCGGCAGGCAGGCGTGGCTAAACTTTTCTAAACTTCTAAAGCAAGTTACCTAATTTGGATAGAAACGACTTTGGATGGTCCGGGTTGTAAACTATTTCTTTGTCGCTGCTACAGGCTCCGGATGTTTCACATACCGTTCAAAAAACTCAATCACCCGAAGCATGTGATCCATCATTCTTCCCGGGTTGCCACTGCGGGTCAGTTCATGACCTTCTTTGGGGTAGCGGACATATTCAACAGGTTTATTCATAATCTTCAGGCTCTTGTAGAGCATCTCTCCCTGGATGACACCCGTACGCAAATCCTGATCACCATGAATAATGAGTAATGGAGTATTGATATTCTTTACATAAGAATAAGGCGATTCAGAATCCAGTAATGCCTTGGTCTCCTTCTCCCAGGGAAAACCGCCAAAATCATTCGGCACGAGATTCCAGGCATTTCCCTCTCCCATGAAAGTGCTTAATTCATAAACTCCCCTTTGCGCATTTGCTGCTTTGAACCGGTTGTCATGGCTCACCAGCCAGGCTACCATATATCCTGCATAGCTTCCACCTTCCACTACAAGCTGATCTTTATCAATCCACGCGTTATTTTTTACCGCATCATCAAGCGCGGCAAGTATATCTGATGCGGGCCCTGCACCCCAGTTTTTAAAATTTGCTTTTTTAAACTGATCTCCATAGCCGCCGCTGCCGCGGGGATTACAATACACCAGTCCATATCCCCAACTGTTTTCCAATTGATACTCATGCCACATGGAAAATTCCCCGGGCCCCCACATGGCAGTAGGTCCGCCATGTATATTTAAAATTGTAGGATATCTCAGTCCATCCTTTTTTCCCACTGGCTCCATCACCCAGTACTGAATGTTGAATCCATCCGCCGTTTTCACCCAGTATTCCTTGGGAAAAATTATTTGCTTGTCCTTCACCCAGCCATCATTAAACCTGGTCAACTGTCTGTTGCTTTTATCTTTCAGATTCATGATGTACACTTCCCAGGGATTTTTTGTTTCCGTAAGTGCATACACTATTTTATCTCCTTGCAGTGCGAAATCATTCACACCACTGTCATCTCCCAGAAGTTTAACAATGGTTCCGCCTTTTGACGGTACATTTAATATCTGAATGTCACCCTGGGTTCGTGCAGTAAAATAGATAGTCTTGCCATCCGCTGTCCACTGTGCACCACTCACATCACGGTCAAGCGGGCCAGAAATGATCTGGGGTTTTCCTCCTGCTACGGCCACAACAGCCAATTGCGTTTGTGTGGCATGACGGTTCTTGATGTTTTGCGCGGAAAAGGATATCTGTGTCCCATCCGGCGAATAGGAAGGATTCGAAATGTTGTAGTCAGGCCAGCTTAAAAATTCTTTTGCGGTTTTGCCCTCCACCTCGATGATCCACAAATCGCTGTCGCGTTCACGATCAGGATGTATTTTGTAAGCTCGTGACGTACAGATAATTTTCTTTCCGTCTGGTGACCAATTGGCATCGGTAAAATCCTGAAAGCCGTTTGTCAATTGCACCGGCTTATCGTCCGAGCCAGTTGATTTTAGAAATAGATGAGTAAATTCTTCATCAGGCTGAAGATTCAATTCGCCTTGAAAATTCTGGCGTGTCAAAATACGGGGATTGCCTTCGCTTGCATTTTTTGCCAACCAGGCACGGATATCTTCAAGATTACCGTCCGGAGAAGTTGAAATCTTTTTCTTTTCGTCGGACTTCATTCCTTTAAAATTGGGCTCATCATCCTGAAGCCGTCCCGGTCGCTCATAAGGCCATGATGTCTTGCCTCCTATTGCACTGAATGGAATATTGGATGAATACAGTATGCTCTTTCCATCCGGAGACCAACGGGGTTGTCCCGCGCCATATTCAGCTTTTGTCACCACATGTGCTTCCCCGCCACTCAAGGGCAATATCCAGATCTGTGATTTTTCACCATCGGTGCGCACAAAGGCTATTTGTTTCCCGTCCTGAGACCATTGGG
>DAOMZK010000026.1:0-12457 GCA_035438035.1 Cyclobacteriaceae bacterium
CAACGGATTTTCTCCCAGGAATTTCTGAAAATCCTCTCCTGTATCCTGAATGAATTGTTTGGCTGCTTCTTCTTTGGAAATGAAAATCAATACTTGCTTCGAGGTGTCTTTCAGTACAAAGTCTGCACTGGCGAGTTGTTTTTTAATCGCTTTCACGTCAGCTTCCGAAAGCTGATTTTTCAGGTAAACCTGGAGTTTAACATTCTCTTTTACGATGCGTGCCAGTTCCTGTGAATAGATGACCAGCACACCGAATAGTCCGACGACAAACAAGGCCATCGTGATGCTGAATATGACACTGATGAAGGGGTAGCTTCCCAGTTTTTTCTTTCTGACCTTAAATTCCCGGCTCATAAAGCCGTAAAGATAGCATGCGGGACTGATTTAGTGACAAAAAAAATCCCCTCTTGAGGAGGGGATTTGAGGTTATCTTCCGCGATACTCTTTCAGCTTTTTCAAGAGTTCCGTATCCTGGATGGCTCCGAGTTGGGTAATCTTTGTCTGCTTCTCGTCCAACATATAATAATTTTCCCTGTAGAAGAGGAACACGGCATGACCATCACCGTGGATTTCAAGAATTTCGTACAGACTCTTATCAAAAGGTCCATACAGCAGCAATTTTCCCTGCACAAACTGATAGTGAAAATTATGCTTTTTGTCTCCGGTTTCTGTGATCACTTCCATTTTGGAAGTCGAGATAGCCGTACGGCCAGGGCTTACATTCTCTGTATTTTCTTCAGTCAATTCTTCAGAAGGATCTTCTACCTGGATATTCGGTTTTTGCACAGGCTTGCTTACTTTCTTTTTAGCATTTATTTCAGCTTTACCGGTGCTAATGTCGCCCGTTTCCTCTACTTCTTTTCCGTTCGATTCATCTGATGGAATAGCTTCTGGTTGCCCGCCCTTATCCTGATCGTTTTCAGGCTGTACGATTTGTTGTTGAATTTCTTCAGTGTTCTTAACGATAGCTTCGTCTTCATTGAAGTAGAAATACAGGCTCGTGGCAATAATCCCGGCCGATACAATCCCGGCAGCGATCTGGCCACCACTCCATGAGCCTCCGCCCACTGGAACATTGTTCAGCATGGCCTTCAATTCAACGGTCCTTGCCTGTTTCACACCTTCTACGATCTGCTTCTGAAGCTCAAGTTCCTCCCTGAGAGCAGAATCTCCTTCCAGTTGTTGTTCAAACGCTTTCCTGTCCTGCTCCTGGAGCCGATTGGTGAGGTAGTCGTCGATTAATTCAAAATTATTCATGTCTTAGTCTAAAAAGTCCCGCTCTGAATATTGTGCTTTCACTAATTCGTCGAGCTTTTGTTTACACTTATATTTTTTTGTCTTCGCCGTATCCGTGTTGGCAAATCCCAGTTTATCTGCAATTTCCTGCATGGACATCTCGTCAAAGTAGTAATACATTAAAACCTTGCGGCAAGTTTCACCCAATTGATCCATACAACTGGCAATAATCTTCTCCCTTTCAGGGCCTTCCAGATCCATTGTTTCTGAAGAGTCCTTTTCCTCATTGGAGAGCCTTTTCTTGCGGTCCAGTTCCTTTCTCCACAGGTTTTGACAAATACTGTAGATATAGGTGCTCATTTTTGAGGTGAGCACCAGGTTGCCGGACCTTGCTTTTTGCCAGAAAACGACCAGGGCGTCCTGGTAGACATCCCGGGCTTCTTCTTCCGTTCCGCTGTTGGTGATAACCAATTTGGTCATCATCCTGTAATACTTCTTATAGATGAACTCCAGAGCCTTTTCATCACCTTTTTGAATTCTCTCAAAAAGCTCCTTTTCGTTCACTTCAAGACCAGTTTTGAATACGCGGAATGCCAAGTTGGTAACCTTTAAGGGTTTACAAAGTGAAAAATTTGAGGGTTAAAGGTCGCTATTTTTCGTTAAACCGCTTATTCAGCCCGTTGCCAGGTTTGAGTACGGTAGAAAGGCCCCCAGTAACCTCTGACTTTCAACTCTTTTCCTTCTATCCAGATCCGGGCCCGATAAACTTTTCCGTTTTCGGGATCCAGGATGTCCCCACCAGCATGCTCCTGGCCCTGCTTTTTAAGATCACGGATGATCTCCATTCCGATTACTTTCATTTTGAAGCGGGGATCTTCAGTGTCACATTTATCACAAATGGGGTCCGGGTCTTCGTTGGGCTGTGGAAATAACTTGACGATTTTACCATAAACCTTTCCGCTATTCTCGAATATCTCCACGATGGAGCGTGCTTCGCCGGAATTGTCATCGATGGTCTTCCATTTTCCCAGGACGGTCTGACCATATCCTGAAAAGAAAGCCAGAGCAAACATTATGCTGAACAGATGCTTCATCATTTTGGATTCTCAAATTAGTAATTAATAAAAAAAGCCTCCGTTTCCGGAAGCTTTTTTTGTTGCTGATTTCAGGATTATTTAACCTGGGTTGAATCTACTGTTACAGTTACATCCACCTGACCGGGAGCTCCTTCTTTAACCTCCACTTTAACAGGGTTTTTAGGAACTTCGCTTACTGGCAATGCGATCAGGGGTGCAATTACCAGGGCAACAATTGACATGAGTTTTATAAGGATATTCAAGGAAGGACCTGAGGTATCTTTAAAAGGATCACCCACAGTGTCGCCAGTTACCGCAGCTTTGTGAGGCTCTGAGCCCTTGTAGTATGTCTGGCCATTGATTTCTACGCCTTCTTCAAAGGCTTTCTTGGCATTATCCCAAGCGCCGCCTGCATTGGCCATGAAAATCGCGAGCAGGACACCTGAAACGGTTACGCCTGCAAGCATTCCTCCAAGAGGCTCGGCACCAAACAGGAAGCCTACAAATACAGGAACTAAAACTGCCATTAAACCGGGAAGGATCATCTGACGAATAGCAGCCTTCGTGGATATGTCAACGCATTTGGCATATTCTGCTTTTCCTTCAGCCGCATCAAATACAGCTTTGTCTGCGGGGGAGAATTCATCTTCTTTCTTTCCAGGATTTCTCTTCATTACTTCAAGGGCTGCCTTCAACTCAGGGATTTCGTTAAACTGTCTCCGCACTTCCCTGATCATAGCCATTGCAGCGCGACCCACCGCGCCCATCGCCAAAGCTGAAAACACAAAAGGCAACATCCCACCGATAAACAGCGCGGAGATTACTTCTGCTTTTGAGATGTCAATTGATCTTAGTGAAGTTTGCTGCATGAATGCTGCAAACAGGGCAAGGGCTGTAAGCGCTGCTGATGCAATCGCAAATCCTTTTCCAATGGCGGCAGTAGTATTGCCAACAGCATCAAGTTTATCCGTTCTGCCCCTGACTTCTTTGGGAAGGCGAGCCATTTCAGCCACACCACCAGAGTTGTCTGCAATCGGACCATAAGCATCTACTGCCAATTGAATTCCAAGATTGGCCAGCATGCCCACTGCTGCGATGGCCACTCCGTATAATCCTGCAAAGTAGAAGGATCCCCAAATACCGATGGCTATCAGGATGGTGGGAATGGCAGTAGACATCATGCCTACACTAAGTCCCGCAATAATGTTGGTTGCTGCTCCAGTTTGTGATTGCTTGATAATACTGTTTACCGGACCTCTTCCTCCGCCGGTGTAGTATTCAGTTACTAATCCGATCAGTACGCCCACAACCAAGCCAATAATGGTGGCCATGAATACCCCTGTGGAAGTATATGTTTTTTCTACTCCGCCATATAAGACTTCAACAAAGGTCCAACTTTCAGGAAGCATCCATTTAATCACAAACCATGAAGCGATAATGGTGAGTATGGACGAAACGAAATTACCGGTGTTCAATGCGGTTTGAGGATTTCCACCTTCTTTCACTTTGACAAAAAATGTTCCGATGATGGACATAATGATACCTACGCCAGAAAGTACAAGCGGAATCAACACAGGGGAGAGTCCATTGAAATTATCAACCAGGCCGGGACCCATAAAGGCGGCTCCGAGTACCATCGTACCCACGATGGCGCCGATATAGCTTTCAAACAAGTCTGCACCCATGCCCGCAACATCACCTACGTTGTCACCGACGTTGTCAGCAATGGTAGCGGGATTCAACGGATGGTCTTCAGGAATGCCAGCTTCAACTTTACCAACCAGGTCACCGCCTACATCGGCAGCTTTAGTATAAATTCCGCCACCTACACGGGCGAAAAGAGCAATGGATGAGGCGCCGAAAGAAAAGCCAGTCAATACGGTAATCACCTTCATCAAGGATATTGAATTGTCGGTTCCAAACCAGTTGGCATAGACTATGAAAAGGGTACTCAAACCTAATACACCCAATCCCACAACACCCATTCCCATTACTGAACCTCCGGCAAAGGCAACTTCAAGCGCTTTACCAAGACTTGTTCTGGCTGCACTTGCTGTTCTGATATTGGCTTTAGTCGCAACTTTCATTCCTATGAATCCCGCGAGAATGGAGCAGCCGGCTCCAAGAATAAATGAAAGTCCTACTATGGGATGAGAATCATCATTAGCGGTAAGCGACAAGAGTGCGGCCACAAAGATTACGAATACGAAAAGTACTTTGTATTCGGCTTTCAGGAAGGCCATGGCGCCGTCTGCTATGTGGCTGCCAATCTTTTGCATTTTTTCAGTGCCAGGATCCTGCCGGTTTACCCAGGCACTTTTCCATACGACATATAACAGGCCGAGAACTCCAAAAAGCGGTAAATAGTAAAGTAAATTTTGCATGATGTTAAGTGATCTGGTTTAGTTTCTAATACCCTGCCTATGAGGGTATTTAAAAAGTCCCGCAAAGATAGAAGAAGGCAAAATATTACCAAAAAGGGCTTTTAGATGCCAAAATGGGTCTTTAGCGCACCCCACAGTTTGCGCCGTGCCGGTTCATCAGTTATTAGTTGCGGAAGTGGGCCTGCAAATACAACGGATGTCTCACCAGTTTGAATTACTTCATAGGTGGTAAGGCCTTTGGGTGGGTTAATAAATGCCACAATACGTGCTGGTTTTTCAGGTAATACCGAAACATCAAATTCAGACTGGTGAATGATGCGCACGGATGTCAGGGATTGTCTGACCGACAGCAAAATTTTATTTAATAATTGCTTATGCTCATCCGTCAGTTTTGTCCAGGGATCACCGGTGATCACGATAACCGGGATAGGTATCGTATACACTTCCTCAGGATAGATTGCGGTGAACTGACTGGATGGGGTCATACGTATTATTTGATATCAAAGAGTGATTTCAATTCATTTGCTTCATGAGGCTTCATTCGTCCCGAAAGGATAAGGCGCAGTTGTCGCCTTCTTAACGCACCATCGTACATGATTTTTTCTTCCTCAGTCTCCGGCACAACCGCTGGAATTTCGACAGGATTTCCGTTCTTATCCACGGCAACAAAAGTAAAGTAAGCCGAATTGCTGGCTACTGTTTTTCCTTCCGGGATGTTGGCGGCATCCACATCGATCCTTACTTCGACAGAAGAATTGAATGCCCGGGTAACTTTTGCCCTGAGTGTGACTACGTTGCCCAACTGAATGGGGCTGCGAAAGGAAATGTTGTCAACCGATGCGGTCACGACAATATTGTTGCAATGTTTCTGGCAGGCAATGGCCGAGACAATATCCATCCATTGCATCAAACGGCCTCCCATGAGATTGTTCAGGGTATTGGTATCGTTTGGGAGCACGAGTTCAGTCATACTCGTTATGGATTCTGACGGACTTTTCGCTTTTCGTGACATGTAGTTTGAGTATAGTCGGAGCCTATTAAATGTTAGTAAGCCTTTATTCAGTGTAAAAATCATAAAAATAATTTGCAATCCAGTATTCGCTGTGCGTATTTGGCGGTGTTAATGGTTATGAATACCCTTTCGACATCTCTGATTACCATCACCACTACAACCATTACGGGGTAGCGCCCATACTACTTTACCCTTCCCCTTGTATTACTTTTTTTTAATCTACCCCGACAGGAGTCTGGCGGCTAATTGGTTTCTCTCAACTTCTTATTATGAAAGTCTTAAAATTTGGTGGTTCGTCGGTGTCCACACCGGAAAGAATAAAATCTGTAATTGATATCGTACGGCCTGTGCTGGAGCGCGAACCTATCGTGCTGGTTTTTTCAGCTTTTGGAGGGATCACAGACAATCTGATACAACTCAGCGAACAGGCCCTTGCTGGCAACGAATCGTATCGGGATCAACTAAAGACTTTGGAGGATCGTCACCTTGAGGCGGTGCGCAAACTGATCAACATTCAACGCCAGAGCAGCATCCTGGCAAATGTGAAGACGATGGTCAATGAACTGGAAGATGTGATACATGGAATTTTCCTGGTAAGGGAAAGAACCCTGCGCATGCTGGATTTTGTCATGAGCTTTGGAGAAAGACTATCGGCCTACATTATCTCGGAAGCATGCGTGGATCAGAAAATCAATTGCGAATTTTTGGATACCCGTTCGGTGATTCGTACTGATAATCATTTTGGTCACGGTAAAGTAGACTTTGAGGTTACGAATAAACTAATCAGGCAACATTTTAAGGTTCACCCGGAACTACAAATTGCCACTGGCTTCATTGCCTCATCAGAAAGTGGTGAGACCACAACACTGGGAAGAAGTGGCTCAGACTATACGGCAGCCATTCTTGCGGGCGCGCTCAATGCCACGTCACTCGAAATCTGGACGGATGTCGATGGGATGATGACTGCCGATCCCCGCAAGGTCAAGAAAGCATTTACGGTTCATTCAATGACGTATGAAGAGGCGATGGAACTGTCCCATTTCGGAGCCAAGGTTATTTTTCCCTCCACGATGCAGCCGGTGATGATGAACAGGATTCCCATCTGGATAAAAAATACATTCAATCCCGGTTTTGACGGAACGAGGATTGGTGAGGAGGGGAACGGAAAGGATTTCATTATCAAGGGAATTTCTTCTATGAATGGCCTCAGCCTGCTGAGCGTTCAGGGCACAGGCTTACAAGGGGTGATAGGAGTATCCATGCGATTGTTTGGAGCTTTGGCAAGAGAGAATGTAAATGTGATTCTTATCAGTCAGGCGTCTTCGGAGCACTCCATCTGTTTTGCAATTGAGAGTTTAGCTTCGGGCAAAGCCAAGGGAGCCATTGAGAAGGAGTTTACTTACGAAATAAGAGGCGGCGAGATGGATCCTGTGCAAGTTGAATCCGGATTGGCTATAGTGGCAGTAGTGGGAGAGAACATGAGACACAATCCGGGCACCAGTGGGAGAATGTTTTATTCACTGGGCAAGAGCGGGATCAATATACACGCTATCGCGCAAGGCTCATCGGAATTAAATATATCAGCAGTAATCAGGGAAAATGATGTGGCGAAAGCGCTCAATGTTTTGCATGAAGCATTTTTCCTTTCCGACAAGCGGGTGGCTAATTTATTCCTGGTAGGAACCGGATTGATCGGAAAAGAATTACTGAAGATGATTGGTTCTCAATTCGAACATTTGTCCCGTCAGAACTTGCTTGAAATCAAAGTTGTGGCCATAGCCAACAGCCGTAAAATGCTGTTCAATGAAGATGGGCTGGATCTTGATTCTTGTTTAAAATCCATGAGCGAGAATGGGGAACGTATGGATTTACAGGCCTATTTTGAAAAAATGAAAGACATGAATTTGTCCAATAGCATTTTTGTGGACTGTACATCGAGTGAGGAGGTGGCTATGAAATATGAACACGTACTGGATGCCAGCATCTCTATTGTCACACCAAACAAAAAAGCAAACTCAGGGCCATTAAGCCGATATCACAAACTTAAAAATATCGCCTTCAGAAGGGGAACAAAATTTCTCTTTGAGACCAATGTAGGGGCAGGCCTGCCGGTAATTAATACCATGAATGATCTGTTGTTAAGCGGCGATAAAGTGATTCGCATTGAGGCCGTACTCAGCGGCACGATGAATTTTATTTTCAGTTCTTTTTCCGAAGGGACGTCTTTCAGTACTATTGTCCGGGAAGCAAAGGAGAAAGGCTACACCGAGCCCGATCCGCGTGATGACCTCAATGGAATGGACGTGGCGCGCAAAGTGCTGATACTTGGCCGTGAAGCAGGTATTGATCTCGAGCTCTCCGATGTAAAAGTAAAGAGCCTGGTTCCGGATGATTGCAGTGAAGTAAAAGATGTTTCTGAATTTTTTAGATTATTGGAGAGTCACGATGGTGAATTTGAAAAACTCAGGAAGGATTCGGCATCAAAAAATGAAAAACTCAGGTACATGGCAGTAGTGGAACAGGGTCGTGCGGAGGTGTCGCTCGCGGGTGTTAACCAGGATCATCCTTTTTATACCTTAAAGGGAAGTGACAACATTATTTTGCTTACCACGGAGAGATACCATGAAAGGCCCATGGTGATACGCGGTCCTGGAGCAGGAGCGGCAGTTACGGCTGCCGGTGTATTTGCTGATATTATCCGGATTGGAAACTACGCTATCCAATGAAAAAAGTTAAAGTATTTGCGCCCGCCACTGTGGCCAATGTTTGCTGTGGATTTGATGTCCTTGGATTTTGTATGCAGGATCCGGCCGATGAAGTGACGCTTACACTGCGTCATTCTCCTGGTATTGTAATGAATAGAATTACAGGGGATGGGGGAAAACTCTCCACTGATCCAAAAAAAAATACAGCCGGTGTAGCGGTGCAATCGTATTTGAATGCGATTCAGAATGACCAGGGTGTAGAAATTGATTTGGTGAAGAATCTTCCACTCGGAAGTGGAATGGGCTCAAGCGCGGCGAGTGCTGTGGCGGCTGTTGTCGGCATCAATGCATTGCTGGGGGAACCACTTGCAAGAAAAGATCTGATTGCACATGTCATGGAAGCCGAACGCATGGCTTGCGGATCAGCCCATGCAGACAATGCAGCTCCCTGTCTGATGGGAGGATTCGTATTAATCCGTGACTACCATCCTTTGGATGTTGTCCAGGTGCCGGCCAAAGTGGACTTATTCTGCTCACTTATCCATCCACACATGGAATTGAAGACTGCAGATTCACGAAAAGTATTGAGGGGTTCCATCACTTTAAAAGATTCCATCACGCAAAGCGGCAATATTGCAGCATTGATGATTGGCTTGATTCAAGCGGACTATGATTTGATTGGACGATCACTTCACGATGTGATTGCTGAACCCACCCGTTCGGCCTTCATTCCAGGATTTGATATAATAAAGAAAGAGGTTATGCAGTCGGGAGCGCTTGGCTTCGGAATTTCAGGTTCAGGCCCGACTGTATTTGCTTTGTCCAAGGATCAGTCCGTTGCTGAGCAATGTGGCGTCATCGCAACGCGACATTTTAGTCAAGTAGGCTTGCCCAGCAGTGTATATATTTCAAGGGTTAACAAAGCAGGCGCCAGAATTGAAGGCTAATCAAGATTTTCATGATTCAATTTTACAGTACGAGCAATAAAAATTTAAGAGTCTCTTTTGAAGAGGCGGTAAGGCAGGGGTTGGCGCCGGATGGTGGATTGTTCATGCCGGAGAGAATTGCAAAACTCCCGGAACAATTCTGGAAAGAATTCAGGGAAATGAACTTTCAGGAATTGGCGATAGGGGTGATTGGTCATTTCCTTGAGACAAAACCATCTGATGGGCTTAAGAAGATCGTTCATCACACACTTCAGTTTGATGCTCCCCTGAAGCAGGTTGATAGCAATTTGTTTGTTCTGGAATTGTTTCATGGGCCAACGCTGGCATTCAAAGATTTTGGTGCACGCTTCCTGGCCGCTGTGTTGGGTGATGACGCACAAAGGCATGCCAGGGAGAGTGTGATCCTTGTGGCTACTTCAGGAGATACCGGCAGTGCGGTGGCCAATGGATTTCTCCATGTTTCAGGAACTCGGGTCATAGTATTATATCCATCCGGTAAAGTGAGTGAAATCCAGGAGAAACAATTTACCACGCTTGGTGAAAATATCACAGCAATAGAAATTGACGGAACGTTTGACGATTGCCAGCAATTGGTGAAACAGGCCTTTCAGGATAAGGATTTGCAAAGTCTGAATCTGACTTCAGCCAATTCAATTAACATCGCCAGGCTGATACCCCAGATGCTGTATTACTTCAGGGCCTTTCAGCAATTACCGGAAAATGATTCAAAGCCTGTAGTAATTTCAGTGCCGAGCGGGAATTTTGGTAACCTCACCGCGGGATTGATGGCCAGGAAAATGGGACTGCCCATACAGCATTGTATAGCCGCGACGAATGAGAATGATGTGGTGCCGCAATATCTCCAGTCAGGCAGGTTCAAAGCCAGACCCTCCGTTGCCACCATCAGCAACGCGATGGATGTGGGTAACCCCAGTAACTTTTCAAGGATACTGGAATTGTACAACCATGAATTTGAAAGTGTAACGCATGACATTTCTGGCTACAGGATTTCCGAATCAGAAACAAGGACGGCGATGAAGGAGGTTTTCGAAAAGGGATACCTGCTGGATCCCCATGGTGCTGTGGCATGGTGTGCACTGAGGAAGTATCTGAGATCCGATTCATCCACTCAGGGAATATTTTTAGCCACCGCTCATCCCGGAAAATTTAAACAGACTGTTGAGGAGACGATTGGAAAGGAAATTGAGCTCCCGGAGAGACTTCAAGCCTTCTCAAACAAAACAAAGCAGACTGTCACAATGGAAAATGATTTTGGTAAACTAAAAAAATACCTTTTGCGATGATTAAGATTTCCATCCGCCCTGTCCCAGCAGCGGGACAAAAGCAAAATAGTCAAACTCTTCTCTGACTAACTTGCCTTTTGACTTCGTGATCCTAACCATTTTTTGCTTGTTGCGATCTCCTACAGGGATAACCAGGATTCCATTTTCTTTCAATTGATCAGTTAAGGCTTGGGGTACAACTGGAGCGCCGGCGGTGACTATAATTTTATCATAAGGCGCTCGAACTGGCAGACCCTTCGAGCCATCTCCATAAAAGAAGTAAGGATGGTATCCCATGGCCGGCAGAAAATCATGGGTTCGTTCATACAGTTTTCGGTTGAATTCTATGGTGTAGACTTTGGCTCCCATTTCCAGGAGTACACAAGCCTGGTAGCCCGAACCGGTACCGATTTCCAGCACTTTATCACCCTGTTTTATATGCAGTTTTTCGGTTTGAAATGCCACTGTATAGGGCTGTGAAATGGTCTGTCCTTCACCTATGGGAAATGCCTTATCCTCATAGGCATGACCCAGCAGGGCATCATCAAAAAAAGCATGCCTGGGCACTTTTCCGATGGCTTCTAAAAGGCGTTCATCCTGAATGCCTTTTTGGCGCAGTTTCCTGACTAATTTACCGCGTAGTCCCCGTTGCTTGTAATTGTCTTCTACCATTGAATTATGACGTAAAAAGGCCATTTTTTACGCCAAAACAAAGTTTTTTAATATTCTTAGGAAAATTGAAACCTATCAGCCTACTTTGAAGTTCTCTAAAGCACAATGCGAAACTATTTTGCCATAGCGTTCACCATTGTGTACCTGACCCTCACAGTAGGAGTGGCTAAAACCACCCACTACTGTATGGGCCGGGAAAAACACTCCTCCCTCTTTGCTTTCAGCACTCAGAAATGCGCTTGTGCTTTGTTCCTGCAGGTAAAAAATGACTGTTGCGAAGATCAGCACGATATAATTAAAATTGAGGATGATCAGGCCGGTAGCAAGGTGGTTAATGTTGCGGCTCCCCAGTTCTATTTGTCTGGCGAAGTGTTTACATTGAATGAGGAAATCGTTTCTTCTTACGCCTCCCGGTTTCAGAGTGAGATTGACATCCATCTCCCTCCTCCAAAAATCCCGCTTTATCAATCTTTCTGCAGTCTCGTTTTCTACGATTCTATTGTTTAATTTTTTTCAGGTCAGTCATTGACCTGCCGATTCTATTTTTCTCAGTTTTTAAAATTAAACGCAGAAGCATTTCTAAAATGAAAACAATACTTATTATAACGGCCAGTTTCCTGACTCAGCTATCCATTGCCCAGACCAAAGTGGTGACGGATACGATCAAGGTATATGGCAATTGCACCATGTGCAAGCAACGGATTGAAACAGCATTGGACCACAAGGGCATCAAGCAAGCCAAGTGGGATACTAAATCTAAAGACCTCATCGTAGTTTTTAATTCGGATAAAATCACCGAGCAGCAGATTCATGAAATTGTTGCCAGTGTTGGTCATGATACAGACAAAGTGAAAGCGAAGGATGAAGTCTATTCAGGACTTCCGTTCTGTTGCCTTTACCGCGATCATGATCATTCGATGAAGGGCAACCACTAGAACCGGCCAGCAATGAAAAAGCTTTCAATAGCCTGGCTGGCTATTCTTTTGGTATTACCTGTGATGCTACCTGCCCAGAAATTATTAGGATTGGTAGTGGAAAAGGACGCACAGGGAAAGGATCAGCCGTTGCCAGGAGCCAATGTGTATTGGCTGGGAACATCCAAGGGAACTACTACGAAGGATAATGGGGTCTTTCTCATCGAT
>DAOMZK010000027.1:0-12406 GCA_035438035.1 Cyclobacteriaceae bacterium
ATAAAAATATTTCAGGCCGGATGGAATGGCGGATTGTAGAGCCTTACCTGATAGGATCTTTTCCAAGAAAATATATTCAACTCTCCGCCTGGCTGCTGCCAACACCCGAACAAATTCTTGCCGGTCAAAAAGAAGGCTGGCGGACCTATACATTGAGAAGCATTTCCGATTTACAAATCCTGGATGAAAAATTCCCAACCACGCGCATTGGTTATGATCCGAAAGGTGCAGGTATGAATGAAGTTTTTTGTGCTGCGAAAATAGAATCCAGTCCGCTTAGAATAGCTTAACAAATTTTCCAGACAACAACTTTCTGGAATATTTCGTCTCTGCCAAAGCACGCGAAGCATTTTGATATTGATTAAGCCTCTGCCGGTCGGAAAGAAATGGGTGGATTTTTTCAACAAACTCATGCGCCATCAGCGGGTTTATTGAAATCCCACAACCCGCTTCTTCAATTTCATTTTTGATCCATCCACCGAAGTTGGTGATGATCAATTTTCCGGCAGCCAGGCCGTCAAAATATTTATTGGGAGAACCCGTCTCCAGGATGGGCACATTTTCGAAAGAAATAAATGCAGCATCGGTCACATTCATGATTTCTTTTACGCCCTCCCTGTTGATAAATGGAAGAATGGAAACATTCTGTAAAGCCAGTGCTGATGTTTTTGCAATCAAATTTTCCCGAATGGCGCCATCACCGCAGATCAAAAAATGGATCGGTAATTTTTCATTTTTGGAAACCGCCGCACAGGCTAGTAAGAAATTCAACCCATTGGCCGCACCCAATGCGCCTGCATACGTCACGACAAACTTTTCATTAACACAATACTTTTCTTCAAGGGCCGGATTTTTCTTTGCAGGAAAATAATAATCGCAGTCCGCCATATTGGGAATGCATTCCAATTGCTTGCCCGGAACCTTTTCTTCTATGGCCTCCTGAATAGGTTTCGAAAGCGCGACGATCAATTCTGCGTGACGGTAAATTGATTTCTCCAGTGCAAACAGAAAGCGTTTGAAGAAGTAATTGCTGATATAGCCCATTTGAATGGGTGCATCGGGCCACAAATCACCCACTTCAAAAATGTAGGGAAGCCCGTACCGGAATTTATTCCAGCGTGCGATAATACCGACCGTAAGGGGAACGGAAATAGCATAACATCGGTCAAAGTCGTGAAATTTTCCAGAAAGCTTTGCCGCAATGAAAACATATCTCAGGAAAGCCCATGCCCTTTTGAAAAAACTAAACCGGTTGTCATAGGCAATGGGGAGATAGTGCACTTCCACCCCGTCAATATTTTCAATTGCATACTTCGTTTTATTATGACTGGAAATAACTACTACAGTATGCCCGGAATCTTTAAGGGCCTGGGAGAGATAATAGGACCGAATCGCACCGCCTGTTTCAGGGGTTTTGAAAAACTGGTGAAGCAGTAAAATTTTCACGTTGCAAAGAAAAGAAAACCATCCTTAGTCCGGTGGTTTCACAACGTGATTTTTGCCAGCCTTAAATGCGGCTGAATTTCAATTTATATTGCCGGATGCTCCTGCCGATCAATGTTCCTCCTATCGCTGCTGGCAATACCCAAAGCACCCAATTGTATTGAGGGAGTTGAATGTTGACCACCACAAAAGCCGTCACGGCTGAAATATAGCTTCCTCCCATGCTGGCAATATGACCATACCACCAGTGCATTTTTTCAACCGGAGGTTTGAGGAATTTCCGGATATCACCCAGAAGAAATGAACCACCAATGCTTCCAAAAACTATTCCCGCGATGCCCATCCCATTTCCTTGCACTGCAACAAAAATTCCCCAGCCGAAAAGAAACAAAATAAATATGCCTGAGATGGTTGTGATCGTCCAATCAATCCAGTTTGGCCTCTGACCGGAAAAAAGATCCTTGAGATAAAGCATCCGGTATCCCCTCACCGTCATGTAATAACTGAAGAAGGCAACCATCAGCAAGAAGTCTTTGTGATGACCCAATGCGGTAGCCAATGCGCCGACAAAAACGGCAGTCATGGACCAGAAATATACTTTGCCGAATTTTTTATGGATGGGACTGCCTTTTTTTGTGAGCATGGCACCCAGACCGGTAAGCAATGCCAACGCGCCGCCGGCGATATGGATCATAAGCATGATCCGGAGGAATGATTCAAATTGATTCATACCTCCAATGTAACCTGGGGATTTGTAATTGGATAATATAACCAACTGAGTTGGCAGACGTACCTGCCCAGTTGTTGAAAACACCAGACGGAGTCTAGTGTTTTACTTCGAGACCGCGGGCGTACTGGATAATATTTTCTACGGCTATTGCTGAGGGTTCAAGCCTTGCTTTATCCAAATCCTTTTTGGTCAGCATCAGGTCGCGATACAACAACTGCAACTCCGGGTCAAAAGTAAGAACGCGGCTAATCTCCTGTTCCTCTTTCTCCGTAGTCTCGTGGTAAATAAACCTGATCAGGTCGTTTTGGGTAAACGTTTTGGTCATAGGCATATTGGGTTTTGGTCATTTTCTTCCTCAGATTAATGAGGGCGTAACGCATCCGTCCCAGGGCGGTGTTAATGCTCACGCCGGTCTTATCTGCAATTTCCTGAAAACTCAGGTCCATGTAGTGGCGCATGATTAACACTTGCTTCTGTTCGGATGGCAACTCCTTAATGAAATCCCTCAGGCGGGTTTGGGTGTCTTGAGCGATTTGCAGGGTCTCCGCAGAGTCTTCTGCGAATTCCATGGAGTTGAAAACGCGGCTTCCGTCCTCAAGAACAATCTCCGGATAGCGTCGGCTTCTCCGGAACGAATCGATTGCCATATTATGGGCAATACGACACAACCAGGGCAGGAATTTACCCTCTTCATTGTACCGGCCACCTTTGATGGTGTTTACGGCTTTGATAAAGGTTTCCTGCAGCAGGTCTTCTGCTTTGTAACGATCCTTTACAATTAAGTAAATGGCCGTATAAATTCGCGATTTGTGACGATGGAGGAGCACTTCGAACGCCTCTTCGTTACCTTGTTGATAAAGCGAAACCAATTGGCTGTCGCTGCATCTCTTGTCTGTCATTCTGCTTCACGATTAGGTAACGTAGAGCTCTATATCGATAGTGTATGCGTTGGTTGGTATTATTTAGGACTGAAAAGATAGAAATATTTCATATAGAGGCAAAAAAAACACAAATAAATCTTGCCTCCTAAGTAATTTCTTGGCCTATTTGTCCCAAATTTTTTAGTCTAGTAACCACATGCCCGTTAGTAAAAAGAAAGTAATCAAGAGCCTCGATAGCTTATCGGAGGAATTGAAGGAGTTGATGAAGACACAATACCCCACGGGGTATGAGAACAGCATCACCAGGATTAACAATGCCAAAAAGGAGCCAATCTTTGTTTTTCCACTCGAAACCGAGGAGGCCACCTATCTCGTAAAGCTCCCGGTGACCAAAAACAGTGAAGGGGAGTACGATGTGGAGTCAAAGCCCAAAGAAGATGAATTTGAAGCCGGAGAACGGGATGAAGATCCTGAATTTGCCGCAAATGATGACTTCGAGGGTGGCGATTTCGACGATGAAGGCGGTGAAAGTGAACGCAGTAAAGACCCCAGCTACGAGCCTGACTTCGATAACTGATCCAAATGAATCTTCAGGCACCGTTTTTTGTTCTTGCCTAAAGCAAAGCAATTCATCTTCTTTCATTCACCTGAAATTTTGGGCTGATGTAATATTAAACGTAAATCGAATTCAGGCTTTGCCTTGCTTTTCATGAGTCAGTCAGCACCCCTTAACGATTCCTTCCTGGATGACCTTGATCCCAAGGAGTACATCATCATTAAGCGGGCACGGGTCAATAATCTGAAAAATCTGAGTGTAGCCATTCCGCGCAACAAACTGGTAGTCGTCACTGGTCTTTCGGGTTCGGGAAAATCATCACTCGCATTTGACACCCTTTTTGCCGAAGGTCAGCGCATGTATGTGGAAAGCCTTAGCTCCTATGCGCGCCAGTTCCTGGGAAGGATGGAAAAGCCGGATGTCGATTACATCAAAGGCGTCTCTCCGGCTATCGCCATTGAACAAAAAGTCAATACCCGGAATCCCCGGTCCACCATTGGCACGTCAACAGAAATTTATGACTACCTGAAATTGCTGTTTGCAAGGATTGGGAAAACCTATTCACCGATCAGCGGCAAGGAAGTAAAGCGGGATACGGTGAGTGATGTGGTGGACCTCATCAACAAACAAAAGCAAGGAACCAAAATCATGGTAGCCTGTCCATTGAAAATTCAAAAAGGCAGAAAACTGACTGATGAACTGAACCTCCTGCTAAGCAAAGGCTTTGCACGAATATTGGTTCACGGTGAAGTTAAGTTTATCGAAGACTTCACTACCTCGACTATTGCACCTGCTGACAAAGGAGATTGGACGGCCAAGCCTTCCACTGCATCAAAAGAGAAGACCGGAAAAACGAAAGCACCTAAAAAATCGACTTCGTCATCTCTGGAAGGTGAAGTGGAAATTCTGATTGACCGCGCTGCTGTCAATGCCGCCGATGAAGATCTCACCTTCAGACTCTCCGACTCTGTTCAGACGGCCTTCTTCGAGGGTCATGGCGACTGCCATATTTATATTGAAGGTAAAGACCGGTTTCATTTTTCGGATCGCTTTGAACTGGACGGGATTTTATTCACAGAGCCGACAGTAAATTTCTTCAGTTTCAATAATCCATTCGGCGCCTGCCGGACCTGCGAAGGTTTTGGAAAAATTCTGGGGATCGATGAAGACCTGGTCATCCCCGACAAAAGTCTTTCCTTTTTTGAAGGCGTTGTCGCACCCTGGCGTACTGAAACAATGGGCGAATGGAAGAAGCCCTGGCTGAAGGCTGCCGCGAAATACGACTTCCCCATTCACCGTGCTTACAATGAACTGACGCAAAAAGAAAAAAATCTTTTGTGGAATGGGAACGATGAGTTGGAAGGCATACAGGGTTTTTTCAAATACCTCGAATCCAAAATTCACAAGATTCAGTACAGGGTCCTTCTCTCGCGCTATCGCGGAAGAACCACCTGTCCGGATTGCAGGGGCACGCGCTTACGCAAGGATGCTTCCTACGTCAAGATCAATGACATCTCCATCACCGATGTAGTGTTATTACCCATTGAAGAAGTGCTGACTTTGTTCGAGGAATTGAAGATTGAATCCTTTGATCAGAAAGTTGCAGACCGCGTACTCACGGAAATAAAATACAGACTGCATTATCTGGTCCAGGTAGGTCTGGGATATCTCACACTCAACCGGTTGACCAATACACTCTCTGGTGGAGAATTTCAACGGATTAAACTGGCGACATCTTTGGGCAGTGCACTCGTAGGATCCATGTACATACTGGATGAGCCGAGTATCGGCCTTCATCCAAAGGATACCGCCCGGATGGTGGAAGTTTTACAATCCTTGCGCGATCTCGGCAATACAGTCGTAGTAGTGGAGCATGAAGAAGAAATTATGCGGTCTGCTGATCAGATTATTGACATAGGACCGGACGCCGGGACGCACGGCGGATTGCTGGTATTCCAGGGACCGATTACTGCAATTAATGGGAAAACCGCCACGCATACGGCTGACTATCTCAGTGGAAAAGAAAAAATTGCTGTTCCGGTCAGTCGCAGGAAATGGAAAGATTCGGTGACCATCAGCGGCGCCAGGGAGAACAACCTGAAAAATCTGAAAGTAAAGTTTCCGCTGGAGGCACTTACCGTGATCACTGGCATCAGCGGATCCGGAAAATCAACATTGGTTAAAAAACTCCTTTACCCTGCCATGGGCAGGTTGAATGGGTCGGTAGCTGAAACGCCGGGCAAATACGACCGGCTGGAAGGAGATTTTTCCAAAATCACCCAGGTTGAATACGTCGATCAGAATCCCATCGGCAAATCTTCCCGCTCGAATCCCATCAGCTATGTAAAAGCCTATGATGCAATCAGGCAATTATATTCTGAACAGCCCCTGGGCAAACAGCGTGGCTATAAACCTTCTCATTTCTCATTCAACGTAGACGGCGGCAGATGTGAAAATTGCGAAGGTGAAGGAGAGATAAAGGTGGAGATGCAGTTTATGGCGGATATCTTTTTGAAATGTGAAGTGTGCAATGGCAAAAGATTCAAACAGGAAATCCTTGAAGTGGAATACAATGGCAAAACCATCTCCGATGTCCTGGACATGACGGTCGAGCAATCGTTAGATTTTTTTAAAGAAAAGAAACCGATTCTCGAAAAAGTCCAACCCCTTTTCGATGTTGGCCTGGGTTATGTGAAACTGGGACAGTCTTCCAACTCGCTCAGTGGTGGTGAAGCACAACGTGTGAAACTCGCTTCTTTCCTCGGAAAGAATTCGCCGGAAGGCAACATCCTTTTCATTTTCGATGAACCCACCACCGGGCTTCATTTCCATGACATTTCAAAGTTGTTGAAGGCCATCAACGCACTTGTCGACGAAGGCCATACCGTGATCATCATTGAACACAATCTTGAAGTAATCAAATGCGCTGACTGGATTATCGACCTGGGACCTGAGGGCGGAGAGAAAAAAGGAGGGTTCCTCATTTTTGAAGGTACGCCGGAAGAAATGGTGAAGAAAGGGAAGGGATATACAGCAGAATATCTGAAAAAGAAGCTTTCTTAAATATCTATTGGCCTCAACGGATCCTTTGGGCAGATTACCTTTTCGCCGTACTTTTAAAGATTATCCCCTTTCCTTCAAACTTATTTTTCAAATCTTCCCATTTCACGGTACGCAATGTCGCCGCGAAAAATAAGCGACTTTTAAAATCTTTTGTATAAACCCGCAAGCTCAATGGCGCCCGCAAGGGTTTTTCAATGGCCACTTCACTCACATCTTCCAGTGCATAAACCATTTTCTTCCAAAAAAAGATATGGTTTCTAACCCTCAAATATTTGTTTGACAATTCAAAGTAATTGAAATACCGGAAATTAAGGATTCCCCAAAATAAACCGATGAGGCCAATAAAAAGTAAATCCCATAAATGACCGGTGCTTGGCAACGTGATTACCAATAGAAAGATCAGTACCAGGAACACGAGAAATCCCCAAAAGTAAATTCCACGAAGTGAAGTAAGTTGATTGCCTTTAAATGCTTCAAAAGTTTCCAGTCTCAGCACATCGGCATTAACCTCATGAATTGAAAATTCTCCAGGCTCCTTTTTATCAATGATAACGGATTGAATAAATGATTTAAATACTGAAGGGTGTTGATAGAAGTCGTCAAAGAAATATTGTACTGGCTGGTTCCTGAAAGTTATTCTGGCCCCTTCCATCATTGATGTGAAGAAAAGCCATCGAAAGGGCTGCTTGCCCGTCATTTCAATTTTTTCTAGATCTTTCCAGTAAAATGTTTCCTTACTGAAAAGTATTTTTTCTTTATCAGCGGTGACAATCGGTACGTTTCTAAAGTATGTGGTTACCGTGTTGACTGCAAGATAGAATGACACGGGACTGAAAATGATCAGCAGATAATTTTCGATAGCCAGTGTTCCTTTATTTTTTATAACCATAAAAATATAGGGCAGCAGAATGCCAACGGCCATGAAAAACAGAAATGCAAAGGCCACTCCGAAGTAGAACTTTATCAAGCGCCTTTTAGCGGTAACAGACGTCATAAGAATTGCAATTTACTGAATACAATAGAAATGAGAACGTACCGTCAAATCCAACAAATATGATTGCCTGCCACTTTTGTCGCTAAAACTTCAGTTTCATGGCAAAACTCAAGTCTCTACATTCAGAATTATCTCGCTCAGTTTTTTGGCCTCTTCACGAAGCAATTCAATCAAAATCGGTTTTAGTTTTTCAAACGCCAATTTACCCTCCTCCATTTTTAACCCGAGACTTTTTAGTCTCCAGATTCTTTCCTGTTCCCACCATGGCGACGGTACCATCTCATGGCATTGTGCGCCTTCAAAATAAAACGTCAGCCATAATGCTAGTTCAGGTTCAAGATTGATTTGATTGGCTGCCTCGGTAATTTTTTCCACGCCAAGTGTCGTATGCCGGTCTATTGCAATCCAGAATGGAAATTCCCCAGGGACGCGGTTTGAAAATTTCTTCTCAGGAACATTTGCGGTGAAGGATAGATAGGTTGCGGCCAGCATAAAAGCCCGATCCCATGGCAGGTCCGCTTCCACAAACCCCCGTTGTGCATTCTGCAATAATTTCTTCTGTTTTTCATTTTCAACCCTGCGGTTCGACCATTCCCAAAATGGCTGTGGCTTCCCTAAGGCTGCACAAATGACCCGCAAATCATTCTCCAAAGAATCACTGACGATTGCCATTTCAGCTCCAAGCGACGAATGATAAGCGAGCGAGCCCAGTCCACAGGCATTCTTGTTTTTAATAGTTCTTGCCAGATGGACAAATTGTTCTGTCAATTCGAATTCATCACTTTCATTGTTGAATTCATGTCCATACGTCCAGCACTCCTCAAAAACGAGGACGGCGGCGCGGCGTCTGAGCCATTCCAGGTTACCGCTTCGAACCAGACATTGGATCACACGACGCACTATATCGGCATTACCCCGTCGGACCGCTTTTTGAAGCAGCGACTGAAGCAATTCAATATCTTTCTTATCCTCTAACGGCTTCTTCATCCCAGTTCATTCAATTTTTTTTGAATTATTTTTCTGTCCGACTTTGTCTTTGCCAGTTGAAAGGCCAATTCAAAATTCATTTTTGCTTTTGTGTTATCCACGTCGGTATAAATTTCGCCAAGCAGTGCAAAATAAAATGGATTATCCATCAATTTCAGCTTCTCTGCTTCCACAATGGCTTCCCGCTTTCCATTGGCTTTGGACAATGCATAGGTGCGGTTAAGTGCGATGATGGGTGAATACTCGATCCGAAGGAGTTGATTAAACAGTTGGAGAATGCTCTCCCATTTCTCCGGAGTGTCTTCCTTGATGGTATGCCAATACGCGATGCCCGCTTCCAAATGGTATTTTGACAACTTTTCACCCTGTGATGCCTGGTGCAAATGCCAGGAACCTTTTGCAATCAATTCCCTATCCCAAAGCGATTCATCCTGATCTTTGTATAAAATCATTTCACCCGATTCATTTTTGCGTGCTGCAAAACGGGAAGCATGAAAGCACATCAGTGCATAGAGCGCGTTTACCTCAGCGCGGTTTGTCTTTTCGTTTTCAATAAGGAGATAGACCAAACGCATTGCTTCCCTGCAAAGATCTTCCCTTACAATAAGATCCCGGCTTTCAGAATAATAACCTTCATTGTACAAGAGGTATAATGAAGTCAGTACAGTACTCATTCGTTTGTCAATTTCATCCGGTGCTGGAAATTCAATGGGTACTTTCTCCACTCTCAGCTTTTCCTTCGCCCTGAACAATCTCTTGTTGACCGTCTCTTTTGAAGTAAGGAATGCGTTGGCAATTTCCTCCACACCAAACCCGCAGAGAATTCGCAAAGAAAGGCTGATCTGTGCCTCCTCCGGGATGGCAGGATGGCAAATGGCAAACATCATCTGCAATTGGCTGTCCGAAATATTTTTCTCTGAAAGGTCAATTTCTGCTCCTGTGGATATATCCGTCGTATCATGAAAAGAAGGGGAAATTTTTTCATCAAAAAGTCTGATTCTCCTCGCGTGATTTTTCGCCTTATTCTTCGCAGTGGTATACAGCCACGCAACCGGATTTTCAGGAAGTCCTTTGTATGCCCACGATTCCATGGCCGACAAAAACGTTTCACTGGCAATATCTTCCGCCATTTCAATATGCTCAATCCCAAAATGCCGGCACAAAACGGTTGTGATCTTCCGGAACTCAGTTCTGAACAAATGCGGAATCAATTCCTCTTCCTTCATCGTAGTGAAAAAGCCTCACATTTATGCGAGGCCTTCATTGTCAATTGTCAACTAATTAAATTGTCTACTAACTAGTGTATTCCATCACCCTTCGCAATCCTCCGCACTTCCATCGTATTCCCCTCTCCCTGCAATACCGGGCATCCCTTGGCGAATTCCACCGCTTCATCTACAGAATCTGCCTTGACAATGATATAGCCTCCGATGGTCTCCTTGATTTCCCCGAAAGGGCCATTGGTGACAACATTGTTGTGTTTCACCACACGCGCATCGTCAAATACAAGTCCCGTTCCAGTGACAAATCTATTTTGCGCACTGATGCCACCGATCCAGTCCATGGTCTGCTTCATCCATTTTTGCATTTGTTCAGGTGAAGCCTTCTTGCCGCCGTCTTCGTGTCTCATGATTAAAACGTACTCTTCCATAAGTTTGAAATTTAGTTGTTATGATGGTTGATCTGTATCCATAACAATTGAGTTTTCCCGAATAGGACAATAAGGAACGCAAATTTTTTAAATATTTTCCCCAGACCGGCCGGCCAGGTTACGCAGATTGTCTTTGAATCTCATTAATCAGCGGCTTCTGTGGGAACAAATTTAAAAATCCTCCTGGTTCAGCCTTTTCTGAAGTTCTTCCAATTCCCTTTTCTTCCTTTTGTAAAAGTTATGCTCCCATCTGCTGAGATAGTGCGTGAGCATAAAAAAAGCTAGCATCCCGAAGGCTATCCAAATGGATCTGCCACCCTCAACTATTCCGAGTGTGACCAATATGCCGATGGGAATGAAATTCCAGCGCATGATCTGGGAGATGCGTACCTGGTAAGTAGCGACCGACAACGCATGGTCAAGATCTCCCCGCATGGACCGGTCAAAACGATTATCACCTTTTACCCTGTTAATGCGGTTGACCAATACATAAAATGCACTGCCAAATAAGAGGGCAGCCAACAAATAAAGGGAGATATTAATGCTCTGTCTTAAATGGTTCGTCACGACAATGAATGCTCCCACGCCACCATTTACCAATATGAGCATCAATTCAGTGACATTGGTAATGTGAAGGGCCTGCCTCCGTTTCACTCCGATGCGATTGTGAAGGGCTTTCTCATCAATGGCATACAGTACCACCTGGTTCTGTGAGTCCCATATCTTTTTCATCTCATCAAACTCCATATTCAAATGTTTTAGATCTGGATACCAAATATTTTTTAATGCGATTAATCTTCACGCCGACATTCGATTCTGTAATTCCGAGGATGCCGGCCATCTCTTTGTAGCTAAGATCATCCAGCATCAAAATGGTAATACAGCGGTCGATTTCATTGAGTGTATAAATTTCTTTATACAACCATGCGAGCCGGTCATCGAGGGAAACCGGGTTCTCCATCAGCACCTGTCTGACAGCTTCGTGAGATTCATTTAGTTCTGCATGCCTTCGTTCGCGTTTAATCCACCTGATCGCAGTGTTCAGCGAAATCCTGTAAATCCAGGTGGAAGGTGATGATTCATTCCGGAAGGATGAAATGGATCGCCAAACCTGGATTACAATATCCTGGAACAAATCATCGCGATCCATCGGATTCAAAGCATACGCCCGAACGATTTTGAAAATCATTGCTTTGTACTGACCCAGCCACGTTTCAAAAATGACTTGCTGTTCCGCTTCCGACACGTCGTTATTTTATGGGATTAGTGTTACTGACATGGAATTCCTTACAGGAAATTGGAAAAAATATCTCAAATTCGGTTCAACCAGAATTTCTGCCCATGATACGCTTCAACAGAAGAAATTTTATCAAATCAGCAGCGCTTCCCCTGCTCATGCCCTTGACGGGATATGCTCGTACGAAGAGTAAAGAACAGGGACCGGTGATCAAAAGCTTCACGGTCTTCAAAACTTCGGGCAACTTCAACCGGTTCATTGCCATGAATGCCTATGACAACGCACCGAAAGGCATCACGGGCACAAAATCCATTGTTACCATTTTGCTTTCGGACGGCACAGTTGGAATTGGTCCCGTGGGTTATCGTCCCGCGGATGATGCCGCCCTGAAAAAACTGAAGGCATTGATTGGCAGGGATCCGCTGAGCTTTTATGATTGGAGCGGAAATAAAATAATGGGTGTTAAAAATGAAATGAAAGAATATCTCTTCGATGCGAAGACGGCGTGGTTTGAAGGAGCGGTGCTGGATGCAATCGGAAAGTTAAGACAGATGCCCGTGTGGAAATTGTTTGGAGAACCTGTCCGCGAAGGCATCGATCCGTATGACGGCACGCTTTATTTCGAAGACATCGCGCACAATAAAGATGTGAGTATTCTTGCCGCTTCCGCAAAGCAAAGCAAGGAGGATGGATACCGCGCCATCAAAATGAAACTGGGGAGGCCGCTGAAGTGGATGCCGGGCGAAGCAGGCGTACAACGGGATATTGATGCATTCATCGCCGTGCGCGAGGCTGTGGGTACCAATTTCAAACTCATGGCTGATCCCAACAATGGTTACGATAAACATTTTGATTGGGCAGTTA
>DAOMZK010000028.1:0-12373 GCA_035438035.1 Cyclobacteriaceae bacterium
CGTCACGCTCTATGAGTTCACCAAATCGGTTGGTATTGATTTCTATTGTAATCGCTGCGCCCATTAGTTGGTACATGATGTCGCGATGGCTAGAAGATTATGCGTACAGAACGAATATGGGGTGGGATGTTTTTGTCTTGTCAGGTGTTACAGCAGTTGTGATTGCTCTCTTTACGATAAGTTTCCAATCATTAAAAGCAGCTGTAACGAGCCCAGTGAATGGATTGCGGTCAGAATGAAGGAATACAGAATTATGATTGACAACGTTCTGGAAAAAATCGGCTAATTATTGCAGGTATCCAGGAACAGGGACTGCGGTTTTTAGCAATTCATCGGGTATCAACTTGCCTTTTGTCAGTTTCAATTCCTGGACACCCGCCCACACATCCAGGCTGTAATCCTCTTCATCATCTTTAGGAGGGCCGGTCCGCACCTTGGCAGAAACTTCTTCAATCCTAAATGCAATCGCCATGGTGGCTTTCCATTCATTGTCCGTGGGCTTGCGGACATCATTCCACCGGCCAGGACACATCTTTTCAGTAAAGACTTCGAGGGCTTTATATAGTTCATTCTTGTCTGTTACCAGTTCAGGCGTACTGAACACCACTACGGAACGGTAGTTAACAGAATGATGGAAGGCTGAACGTGCCAATACTAATCCGTCAATGAGTGTAGCACTGAGGCAGACGGGCATTTTTTTTGAAACCATTTCACGCATATAAAAGCTGCCTACGCTTCCGTGGATGTAGAGTTTTTCTCCGATGCGGCAAAATCCAGTAGGGATCTGGAAGGCCTGACCATCTTGAGAATAGGCCAGGGTGCAGAACAACGCTTCATCGAGGATGGCGTGGATGGCATCTTTATCGTAGACACCTCTTTTGGGAAGCCGTGTGATCTCGGTTTTATCGGTTACGGGATAGGTGCTCATAAGGTAACTTAATTAGACTTCGTGGGATAGAAGGAATACTAGCTGATTTTCAAAACAATTTTACCAAAGTGACTCCCTGCTTTCATCCGTGCAAAGGCCTGGTTCGCTTCAGCCAGGGAGAGTGTCTGATCAATTACAGGAATGATTTTATGTTTATGAACGAAATCCAGCATGGAAAGAAATTCGTCTTCATTTCCCATAGTGGTTCCGAAAAGGGAAAGCTGCTTCCAATAAATAAGGCGAGGTGGGATAGGAGCTATGTCGCCTGCGGTTCTTCCGAATAACACGATCCGTGCTCCTGGAAAGGCAAGCTCAAGGAGTTTTGGAAATTGCTCGCCACCAGCGCTGTCAATGATGACGTCGAATCCGCCTGCTTCTTTTTTCGCTTTTTCTGTCCAGTCCGAATCCTTGTAATTAAAGCCAGTCTTCGCGCCCAGCGCGATTCCTTTTTTTAGTTTATCTTCTGATCCGGAAGTGACATAGACAATACACTGAAAAGCAGTAGCCATTTTTAATGCCCACAAAGCTGCGCCTCCTCCAATTCCTGTAATCAATACTTTTTCACCGGGTCTTATCCTCGCTTTGCTGAACAATGCCCGGTAAGCTGTGAGGCCGGCCAGGGGGACTGCAGCAGCAAGATCATGACTTAAATGTTCAGGCTTATCACTTATGTTTTTATAGTGGACGACGACGTATTCTGCAAAGGTGCCGTGATCGGGAAATCCCAGGATCTTATAAGAATCTGCCTGCACTGTTGGATTTTTGCCCCAGCCCACACTGGGATTGATGACAACTTCCTGGCCGATAAAACTTTCTTCCACTTCCTCGCCTACGTCTTCCACCACGCCGCTGCCGTCCGATCCCAGGACAATGCCCGTTGCGGGAAAAGGTCCCGGTCCATCCTGGACGAGTATGTCACGGTGATTTAAGGAAGCTGCGCGGAGTTTGACCAGAACCTGGTTTTTGGCTGGCACGGGTTTAGGAAACTCTTCAATTGACAGCGGAGTATTTTTACCACGAAAGACAGCGGCTTTCATAGGTAGCTTAAATTATGACGGATCGGTATTATTGGAATCAGTTGCGCACCCGCCATTCGTAATTTGTAAATCGTCATCCGACTACTTCACAATGTAGTTCCAGCCATGCGTGTCCGGCTCAAGTCCCAACCTGAGTTTTTCAAGCTTGTTTTTCATTTGGAGTTGGACGCTTTTTGATTCCACCGCCGGCAACTGATAATCTGTATCGTGAATGTGGATAATAGAAATGGGGGACACTACAGCGGCAGTACCGGCACCAAATGCTTCGGTGAGGGTTTTCTTTTTAAATCCTTCTTCCAGTTCATCAATGCTGATTCTTCGTTCTTCAACCGTGATACCCATTTCTCTTGCCAGTGTCAGAATGGAATCCCGGGTAATGCCGTCGAGAATGGCCGTGCTGAGTTTGGGGGTGACGAGTTTTCCGTCAAGGACAAACATTACATTCATCATTCCTACTTCATCGATGTATTTGTGTTCTTTGTAGTCGGTCCACAGTACCTGGTCAAAGCCTTCCTTTTTTGCAATCTGAGTAGGGTAGAATGCACCACCGTAATTACCTGCACATTTTGCAAAGCCGGGTCCGCCTTCAGCGGTACGTGTAAAGTGATCTTCTACTTTCAAACGGAAAGGCTTGCTGTAATAGGCGGCCACGGGGCTTGTCAGTATAACGAATTTATATTGATCAGCCACCTTCACACCCAATCTGGATTCAGAAGCAAATACAAGCGGTCGAATGTATAAAGCAGAGCCTTCTGATGTGGGTATCCAGTCGCGGTCAACGTCAATCAATGCCTGAAGGGATTGTGTAAACATTTCGTAGGAAATGGCCGGCATACACATCCTCTCCAGAGATTTATTCATCCTGTCATGATGTTTTTTGGGTCGGAAAATATTGATGCTTCCGTCCTTCATCCGGAAGGCTTTCATTCCTTCGAAAATGGACTGTCCATAATGAAGGGCCAGGATGGCGGGAGTCATTTTCAATTCGCCAAAAGGACAGATAACCGGTTCGCTCCATTCCCCTTTATTCCACTCTGAAATAAGCATATGGTCGGAGATATATTTTCCAAATTCCAGATTGTTGAAATCGGTCTCCGAAAGCCGGGAATGGGTTGTTTTCTGTACTTCAAAAGTGGCGGTTGTCATACTCTATTTTTTTGTCAAGGTAAAAATAATTTCATTGATTTTGACGAGGTGATGATCGTCATGTTCCGCATCAAACCAGGCCAGGTCCACGGGTGTCATTTGTACTTTCAGCCGTGGATGTTGGGAAGACTTTAACAAATCAGTTCCGGAAAGGCTGGCGTATTTTTTCAGATTATTGGATCTCGACTGCTCCAAAAGCAGTAATACTTTTTCAACCGGCCACGTGCTGTAGTCTGTGGGCTCAAAAACAGCCGGGGCCATAATGGTTACGCCTGATAGTATTTGATCGATGCGCTGATTGGCAACCCCGTCCACTTCAGCCAGGTGCCCGATATTCTGCTTTATCGACCATTTGTTTTCCGGTTTTTCAGAAAGTATGGCATCATCTACATCTTTTACTTTTTGCCGAAGGCGTATCACCGTTCCGGACAGACGCTCGATAAAAAACGGCAGCATCTCCCGCGGATAGCCAAAACTCAGTTTGCGTTCAAACCAGGGCAGTGTTTTCATGCTGGGGTTGAATCATTTAATACTAGTTCCATTTTAATATCACTTCGCTTATAGGGGCCGTCAAGCTGAATTTCTTTGAATCCCATTTTCTTATACAGCGCAATGGCTGGAATAAGTTTTGTGCTGGAATACAGGATAATTTTATTTGCACCCATTGCTTTGGCCCTGGCTACAGCCGCCTCACCCAAAGCCAGCCCGATTTTTTTCCCTTGAAACTTGTCGTCCACGGCCATCTTCGTAAATTCATACACTCCCGGGCTGACAAATTTCAAAGCAACAGTTCCTGCGATTTCACGATTCCATGATGCCATCAGTATCGATCCGCCGTTTTTAAGAATATGATCATCGGGATTTTTCAATACTTCGAAGTCAATCGGCTCCATCCAAAAATATTTTTCTATCCAGTGCCGGTTCAAGGCTTCAAACCAGGGTTGATACCCCGGATGAAAATCAAGAATTTCCAATGCTGGAGTTGACATACAATCAGATTTTGAATCGTTGCAATTGTGCGCGCCACAAGTCACGCAACTGGTAGCCGCGGTTGACGATATAAATTCCGGCCACGGTGACGAGAATACCAATAGAAATCCTGAGATTCAATTTTTCGTTTAGCAAAATCCACCCCAATACCACAGCCACTATCGGATTGATGTAGGCGTACAGAGAGACCAGGGTCATGGGCAAATGCTTGATGGCGTATGAATAGCAGGTGTAGGCCAGGATGGACCCAATCAGAATGAGGTAGATTAATGCTGTGATCACCTCACCAGACCAATGAATTGTACTGTAGTCATCGAACAGCAAGCTCATCGGGATGAGAAAAACAGCACCGAAAAACATCTGTAATCCGGCATTCAGAAAGGGGTTTGAATTTTGATTCTTCTTTTTTGTCCAGACGGTACCGAATGCCCAGCAGATGTTGGCCAGAAAGGTGACAATAATGCGGATGAAATAATTGGAATTGGAAAATTCGGATAGGTGTTCTCCAAAAATCATGATGATGCCTGTAGATCCGACCGCCAGGCCGATAAGTATGGGTAATGTAGGCCGTTCATCATTTGAAACGAAGAGATTAATAAGGATCACCCATATTGGCATCACAGAACAAATGATCGCCGCCAGCCCACTCGACACGTGCATTTCCGTCCAGCCGACAACGCCGACACCCAGCGTAACCATGAATAGTCCGCTGATGGCCTGGTGGAAAATGAGTTCTTTCGAAGGCAACGTAGCTTTGCCAATCGTGAGCATGAATCCGATAAGCAGGGGTCCCGCTACAAGGAAACGCATGGCCGAAAAAAGAAAGGGGGGAAATTGGGTTACACCCACCCGCAACGCAAGGTACGTGGTGCCCCAGATGATACAGACTGCGGCAAGGGACAGGTAGGCAAGAATGTTTTTGTTAGTATTCATTTCAGAATTTCCAGAGGTTATTAAAATTTCCTTCCCGGGAATAGTAAACAGTTCCGGATGTTACCCAGGAAAAGGACGGAGCAATAAACGCTTCAAAATGGCCCACTTCAATAAGAATAAAATTTTTTACACGACAGGCTGTTTCTTTTAATCCCCAGCTTTCATAAAAAGCAATATACGCAGCAGCTTCCGGCTTTGCCGGAATGAGTGAGGCCTTTCCATGAAAGCGATAACCTTTACGTGAAAATGGATCAGTTACTTCCACGGTGACGTTTGCATTTGAATGAAATTCCAAAGGATTGGATTCAGCCATATCGGCTATAATCAGGTGACCATTGTCGAATACGGCAAGTGTCCCTTTGCGGGAAAGATGACCATGTTCTTCCGGCAGTATGCTGACCAGATAACCCAGCTTCATTTTCCTGACGAAATCAAAGGCCTCAGCAGAAAGTAATTTCATAGCGTTGGGTATTGCAGCATAAACACAATGAAGCCGATGATAATTCCAATGAGGACGATCAGTTTTCTCCTTGCTTTCATGTCGTTGAAATAGTAGTACAAAGTTTTCATATGTATGGGTAAAATAACAGTTTCAGTTTTGTGAATATTGGCCATATCAGTTTTCCAGACAGCGATTGGCATTTATGGTTTAAAGTTCCTTATCCATTTCAGTTTTATTAGTCCAGTATAACCGCAATCGTAAAGATTACCCCGTTCTTTTTCGGATATTCTTCAGGCTGATTGGAGTAGGGCATAATCAAGCCTGAAATCCCGACATTTACCAGTACGCCATCCGCTAATTTCATACGACTCATGAAGGCACTTAGTCCGAAGGTTACGTACTCAGCCGCATCCAAAACTTTGTTGTTGTGCCAGCCAGTGGCGAAAAGGTCCAAGTGTCTTCTGGAATAGGTTAATTTGATCCGGTTCACCCAGTCTTTTTCCTCCGGTACGAGCACCAGGTTGCCAAAGAGCGCACTGTAGTCGAGGGTCCAGGCCTTTGACAATTTATAGGTTGTGGTGAGTATCATCGCCACATCTGATCCATGATCAGCGATGGAATTATTTTGCTCAAGGATAAACCCGACGCTGGGTGTGATCGTGAGACGATTGCCGAGGCGAAAGTTTTTGTTTACCACAGCCAGTGTAAAATTGATGGGCGTCTGAAAATCTTTGATATCGAAAGCTTTGAAAATCTGCAAACCCCAATTTTTACGGTCATAGTTGAAGTTAAAATCGACTACCGGGTTGTCAGATACAATGCGGCCGCCGTAGGCAAATTGTCCCATAGAATGAAAGCGGGAGGTCAAACGCATATTGACGGATTTGCGAATGGCTGTGCTTTGACCGGAATCCGGGGGATTTTTCTTTTCTGCAAAAGACAGAAGTGTCATCGTATATACCAGTAAAACCGAAACTGCAATTGTTTTCATTTTTCTATCTCCGTTTGAATGACACAAAGGTTCAAATCTGTACCTCGGCGCTCAACCCGATTCTTGTGGAGTTTATTTTTTGTTTTCTACATCAAAATTTTCCTTATTTACGTTTGTATAACAGTTTCAGTTTTATGTATTTTAACCAGATCAGTTTGGAAACCATGAAAACCAGATCACTTTTGAATACGTTATGCGTATCAGTTGAGAAAAGCGATACGTGGATTTCAAATTTCAGGTTTCAAATTATGGCAACGATAAAGGCATTTGAGGAAATGGAGGTTTGGCAGCTCGCTAGAACTTTTCAAATGAAATTTTTTGGATCACAACAGAAGGTAGTTTTTCCAGGGAATTTGGACTGAGGGATCAGATCAACCGTTCCTCAGCTTCGATTATGAGTAATATAGCCGAGGGGTTTGAAAGAGATGGATCGAAGGAATTTATTCAATTTCTTTCTATAGCTAAGGGCTTTGCAGGAGAAGCCAGATCACTGGTCAATTATCCGGATTAATAAAATATTTAAATAAGGGAAAATTTAGAGGAATTAGTTTCAATCGATAGCCAGAGGTAATGTGAATTGCCAAATATTGTTTTAAACCCAAATTGAAATCTGGGATCTGAAATAAAAATTTTATGAGAATCGAAACAGCCAACCCCGACCACCTGTACCAGGAAGTTGCCCAGCGCATTGAGCGTCTCATAGAAAAGCGCGCTTTGAAAGTGGGTGACAAGCTGCTCTCTGTCCGCTCATTGAGCAAAGAGCAGGGCATCAGCCTCAGCACGGCATTTCAAGCCTACTATCATCTGGAGAGTAAGGGCTTAGTGGAAGCCAGGCCCCAATCTGGTTACTACGTCAAATATTCTCCCAAGCATGCACTTGACCTTCCGGTCTGCTGCGAGCCACGTGATGAAGCGGTTCCGGTCACCATCGACGAAATGATCAGCAGTGTTTACCATGACTTGCGTTCGGATAAACTGATCAACTTTTCATTGGGGGCACCATCCGTTGGACTTTTACCCATTGCCAAGTTGAACAAAGCGGTCACGCAGGCATTGAGAGAATCGAAAGACAGTTGCCTTAATTATGAGCACATTCAGGGAAATGTGCAGTTAAGAAAACAAATCGCCATCCAGTCCTTCAACTGGGGAGGCACACTGAGTGAAGATGATATTGTAGTAACAGCCGGCTGTATGGAGGCCTTGTGTCTCAGCTTAAAAACTATCACCAAGCCAGGAGATGCCGTAGCGATAGAGAGTCCTACCTACTTCGGTATTTTTCAAGTGATGGAAAGCCTCGGCTTGAAGGTGGTGGAAATTCCAACCGATGCGGAGACCGGCATCGACCTGGACTACCTCGAAGGGTCCATAAAAAAATTCGATGTAAAGGCATGCCTGTTTGTATGTAATTTCAACAACCCCATGGGAAGTTGTCTTTCAGACGAAAAGAAGAAAAAGTTGGTGGATATGCTCACCCGGGCCAATGTGCCTTTGATTGAAGACGATATTTATGGTGAACTGTATTTTGGCAGGATTCGGCCGCGCACGTGCAAGTCGTTTGATAAAAAAGGAATTGTAATTCAATGCGGATCATTTTCTAAATCGCTAGCGCCGGGTTACCGCATCGGTTGGGCAGTGCCTGGAAAATTCAAAAACAGTCTGATCCGGTTGAAGCGGATGAATAATGTTTCCACGAACACCCTGGCACAATCCGCCATTGCCAACTTTCTTGCCAACGGCCGGTATGAATTGCACCTGCGCCATTTAAGGAAGGCACTTCACACGCAAAGTTTGCGTTATATCCAGGCGATATCAGAATATTTTCCGGAAGGTACCCGCGTTACCCGCCCCCAAGGCGGATTTGCACTTTGGCTGGAGTTGGACAAAAAAGTAGACGCTTACAAGCTGCACAAAAAGGCGCTTAAACACGGTATTGGGATTGCTCCAGGCCAGATATTTTCTTCACAGGGCCGGTTCGCCAACTGCTTCAGAATCAGCTTTGGACAGCCCTGGTCTGACAGGGTTGAAAATGGTTTGAAAACGCTTGGGGAACTCGCTGGAAAAGTCTGATGTTTAAAGTTCAATTTTTCGTAAATCGAATCCTTGGGATATCATTAAATATTGGACTTTGAACCTTGAGCCTTGAACTTTATATTTGACATCCTATCAAATCAACAGGACTTAACCTTTAAACAAAATTAGCTATGGCATTCACACTTCCAGCCCTTCCTTACGCAGCGAATGCACTTGAGCCGCATATCGACGCGCGTACGATGGAAATCCATCACGGCAAGCACCACAATGCATATGTCACTAACCTCAATAATGCCGTTGCTGGCAAGCCTGAGGAGAATCTCAGTATTGAAGAAATCTGCAAGAATATTTCAAAGTACCCGATGCCCGTTCGAAACAATGGCGGTGGTCATTACAATCACAGCCTGTTCTGGACCATCATGGGTCCCAACGCAGGAGGCGCTCCGGCCGGCGCTTTGGCTGATGCGATCAACGCCGCTTTTGGAAACTTTGATGAATTCAAGACAAAATTCAACGCTGCCGCTACCGGCCGATTTGGTTCCGGATGGGCCTGGCTGATCAAAGACGCTTCGGGCAAACTCGCGATTACATCAACACCCAACCAGGACAATCCATTAATGGATGTAGCTGAAGTAAAAGGAACACCGATTCTGGGTTTGGATGTATGGGAACATGCCTATTATCTCAACTACCAAAACCGCCGGCCGGATTATTGCGCTGCTTTCTGGAATGTGGTGAACTGGAAAGAAGTAGCGAAGCGGTTTGCGTAAATACGAATTAACTCCAGGAAAATGCCGTGACGCTTGTCATGGCATTTTTTATTTACGGATGATATACCCAACCCCGGCTCGCAGTGCGAAATCGGATTGGTTGAAATAAAAATCACCAATTCCTTCGAATCTCCATTTTTCATTTAAGGCTTTTGACCAGCCTATCCCGGCAGATGCGTCGTTCGATCCGATGAGTCCCCGGATACGAAAAAACAAATGATCATCAGCGTACCAGCGAGCGCCTAAAACGAAAGAACTTTTTTGCTTTGTCCAGAGTTCGGCACCAATGCCGGCTGCAAAATGACGTTGGATAAAATAATTACCCTCCAGTCCAATCTGGGCTTTTTCAAATAATTTAATATTGTCAGACTTGATGAGGTCAAGGCCGCCGCTAACCAGTATATCGTGTGTACTTTGTGCAAAAGTACTGGCTGTGCCCGTAAGCAGGAGCAACGCAAAGATGATTACTGCAGGTCTGACTTTCATTTTATTTCCCGTCAATCATTTTTTGTATGGCAAGGTACTCGTCACGCAGTCTGGCTGCTTCCATAAATTCCAGTTCCCTGGCTGCTTTCTCCATGGCCTTGCGGGTTTGTTCTGCTATCTTCTGCAGTTCCTCTTTACTCAGATAGGCCATGACGGGATCAGCTGCCAGAGATTTTTCTTCATCTTCAATATAGTACTTCTTTCCCGAACGTTTTGAATCGGCCACTTTGGTCTGACCCATTATGGAATCTTTTGAACGCACGATCGTCTGTGGTGTGATACCATTCGCCAGGTTATAATCCTGCTGGATTTTTCTCCTTCGACTGGTCTCGTCGATGGCGACCTGCATGGATTCAGTAACCTGGTCGGCGTACATGATCACCCGGCCATTCACGTTGCGGGCAGCGCGCCCGATTGTTTGTACCAGGGACCGCTGATTGCGAAGGAATCCTTCCTTGTCCGCATCCAATATGGCCACGAGCGATACTTCCGGCAGGTCCAGTCCTTCGCGCAGCAAGTTGACACCCACAAGAACATCAAACACACCCAGGCGAAGCTCCCGCAGTATTTCAACGCGGTCCAGGGTGGCCACTTCTGAATGTATGTAGCGGCATTTCACTGATGCACGCTCGACGAATTTTGTTAATTCTTCCGCCATCCTTTTGGTGAGCGTGGTCACCAATACTCGTTCTTTCTTTTTCACACGCTCATCAATCTCCTCCAAAAGGTCGTCGATCTGGTTTTTACTCGGTCGTACATCAATGATAGGATCCAGCAACCCTGTAGGACGTATAATTTGTTCCACCACAACGCCTTCCGACTTGCGAAGTTCATATTCACTGGGTGTCGCGCTGACATATACCGCCTGGTTTACCATCGCTTCAAATTCGTTGAAAGTCAATGGTCGGTTATCCATGGCGGATGGCAACCGGAAGCCATAATCAACGAGGTTGACTTTTCGTGAGCGGTCGCCGCCCCACATGGCACGCACTTGCGGGATTGTAACATGACTTTCGTCGATGACCATCAGGAAGTCATCCGGGAAATAATCGAGGAGACAGAAGGGTCTTGCTCCAGCCTGGCGACGGTCAAAGTATCGTGAATAATTTTCAATCCCGCTGCAATAGCCCAGCTCCCGCATCATCTCCAGGTCGAACTCCGTCCTTTCTTTGAGTCGTTTCGCCTCGAGGTGACGCTTTTCCATTTCAAACATTTGCACCTGCAGGACCATGTCGTCCTGAATTTCATGAATAGCCCTGTTGAGGGATTCCTTTCCTGTAACGAACAGGTTGGCGGGGAAAATGGTAACAATCTTTTCATCAGACAATTTTTTCCCACTCACCGGGTCAATCCGCTGTAGTGATTCAATCTCGTCTCCAAAAAAATAAATCCGTACGGCATAGTCGGCATAGGCAAGAAAGACATCCACCGTGTCACCTTTCACCCGAAAGGTGCTTCTTCGGAAGTCCGCCTCAGTGCGGCTGTAGAGGATATCGACCAGCGCAAACAGGAGTTTGTTCCGCGGAATCATTTCACCGACTTTCAACTGGATCCGGTTTTTACCAAACTCATCCGGGTTGCCGATACCATAAATACAAGACACGGAAGCGACTACCAATACATCCCTGCGTCCGGTTAGCAATGATGAGGAGGCACTGAGTCTCAGTTTTTCGATCTCTTCATTGATGGAGAGATCTTTTTCAATGTACAGATTGGAAGATGGTATGTAGGCTTCAGGCTGATAGTAGTCGTAATAGGAAATGAAATACTCAACCGCGTTTTCCGGAAAAAACTGCTTGAATTCCCCGTAGAGTTGTGCCGCCAGTGTTTTATTGTGACTCAGTACCAGGGTTGGTTTTTGTACCTGTGCCACCACATTGGCCATGGTAAACGTTTTCCCGGAGCCGGTCACACCAAGCAGGGTCTGATGTGCTTCACCGTCCTGGATGCCTTTGACGAGTTTCTTTATCGCTTCTGGCTGGTCGCCTGTGGGCTCGTATTCGCTGGAAAGTTTAAAGTCCAAGGATCTGTGAATTCAAAGTCGCATGAAATATACCCAACTTATAAGATTGTACCCTGAACTCTTTGAACCCAGAACCCAGAACCCTGAACACTGAACCCTGAACACTGAACTAATTATTCCAGATAGCCCATGCCTTCTCCGCCTGGAAGTGGAGCATCTCCAAACCGTTTTTGATGGTCGCACCATGCATCTCGGCCCTTTGTAGGAATAGCGTGCGTGCGGGATTATAGATCAGATCATACACGAAGTGGTCGGGGCTTAGCAGTTCGTAGTTGATGGCAGGATGGGTGGAGGTATTTGGAGACATTCCCAGTGGGCTGGTATTAATGATGAGGTTCGACTCTTTAATTGCGGAGGGATTTTTCTCCACTTCTTCGTAATTAAAATCTCCAAGTTTTTTATCACGGGAGACAATCTTGAAAGGGATCTCGAGTTTTTTCAAGGCCACCTGAACGGCCTTTGATGAGCCGCCGGAGCCAAGGATGAGTGCTTTTGAAGTCGCGGTACGGGGGTACCCTTTTTCAATGGACTCCAGGAATGCATCACTATCTGTATTAAATCCCTTCAGTTTTCCATCCTTGATTTTAATCACGTTG
>DAOMZK010000029.1:0-12232 GCA_035438035.1 Cyclobacteriaceae bacterium
GGACCGGCGCCCCTGTGAATGGGAACTTCATCATCAGCGTATTGAACAAAAGATTGCTTAAGACAATTCCGAGTGAAAAGAAAACCACCGCTGTGTAGGGGCTGAGTTTGCCCGCTTCAGGAACATTAAAATCGGGAAACATGGAAATGGCCACACTTCTATAAAAGAGCCCCATCTGAAATCCGCTCACGACGGAAAGTACAATCCCCCGGGTGGATGCTCCGGCAACATGGGTAACCAGCTTGCGATAGGCAAAGGCATTCAGCAGGATAGCCGCCACTATAAGCAACACGCCACCGAAAACCAATGCGGCATTGCCAACCGGGGCTTCTACATAATTCACGATAACCCCGATGACTAAAGCAAGGCCTATTCCTACCGGGAATGCAACTGACATGCCGGCAATCGCGATGGCCGCAACCAGTAAAATATTGGCGGCATTGAACATGATTCCGCCCAGGACGGCCAACATGATGTTGTCCATACTCGCCTGCTGCCAGTCCGCAAGGAAAGACCTTCCTTCCGTTCCATTACTACCCAGTGTAAACGCAAGCAGGAATGAAAACAGAACGATGCCGATGACGTAGTCCCAGTAGAAAAGTTCGAAACGCCATTGGCCCGCTGTCAACTTTTGGGTGTTGGCCCACGATCCCCAGCACAGCATGGTGAGGAGACAAAAAAGTACGCTGGTCGTGTAGGAGTCTACGATGAACATGGATTATCGGGGCTGGTGCATCATCAGGTCTTCAATGATTTTTGCTGTTTCTTCCGGCGGCATTTTTTCTGTCAGGTACATCAGCTTTTCACCAGGAACCAAGACGTTGGTGCCGTCGTCCTGGATTTCAAAATTCACTTTCCGCAATCCAAAGTATGGCTCCCAGCCACGCACAGCCACCAATACTGCTGTCTGGTCCCAACTGTTGCGACCAAGAGTGTTGTTGTCTTTTTCAAGGGCAATTTTAAAAGCATCTTTCACCGGACTGTTTTGAATTTCGTTGTTGGCAATAAGACGGGTTCCGGTCAATATCTTCGCGCCGATTTCAAATCCACTCAAAAGTATGGGAGTCGGCCATTCGGCGAAGACTTTACGGGTGGCCTGCGCATCTACATACACATTGAACTCGTGACCACTCGTGGTGTTGGCATCCATTCGGGCCGCCATCGAGACCAGCAGTTTTACTTTTTTGCTTACCAGTTCCATTCCGGTTAATGGACTTAAAGCATCACCGGGAGAATCCAGGAGATCGGCAAGGTTGGTAAAGAACCCAATGGTAACAACGGTAACGCTGCTGTCCGGCTGTTCGGATAAAATTTTGCGATATAGGCTCACCGCTTCCAATGCATCGGCATTGCTCTTCAGCCTATGCGGATATTTCGCACGAATGAATTGCGCCCATCCCTGGCGGCATGCCTCTCTTGGCTTTTCAGCTCTGACAATGCCAATTGGAATTTCTGGACGCTTGAAATAAGTATTCAGTACACTCAAGGTCGGGGCGGTGGTTTCATACGCATTGCATGAAATGGTGGCCAGGATTTTTACTTCACCCTTATCTGCGAAAGCGTGTAGAAGCGCCATAGCGCCAACATCATCATAATCCGGCGCAATGTCGGTATCCAATATGACCGATACCGTAGGCTGTTGTGAGCAGGAGAGGAGTAAAAGGCAGAGTGCAATGCAGTATTTTATGTTCATGGTTTTACCAGGGGTTGATCGCTGTTGTCCAGTTTAATCCGAACGGTATGTTTTGTTTTTGGCAATTGATAGTTCCAAAAAAGTTCATTGCGTCTTGTCCTTGCGGAAGCGTGCAAGCCTGCCATCTCTGTTTCGTCAGGGGTTGGTAGTCGTTGATCAGGGTACCCTGGAATCGGAATTCCACCGTGCCGCCAAACGTTACGCCGATGACCTGGCCAGCCCAGTCGCCTTTGATTTTATCCTGCAGTGAAGATTTTGAAATGTCCATCATCTTCTGTGGAAATGAAAGAGAGGGTACGAGGTGGAGTCCCGCGAGAATTTTTTTCATATTGAATTATTTGCCGCTGATGTCACGGATTTTCACGGATTTATTTCATTACGAACAGGCATTGAAGCCTGCGCTCCCATTCTTGCCACCGAGACTGATGCCGCTTTTACGGCAAATGATACGGCTTCTTCCAGCTTCATGTTTTCTGCAAGTCCCACCGCTAATGCTCCATTAAAACAGTCGCCGGCACCAGTGGTATCCACGGCCACAACTTTTGGAGCCGGAATGAGCTTGCTTTGATTGTGAGAATGCAAATAAGCACCTTTTGATCCCAGTGTGATGACAATATGATTGACGCCCATGTTAATCAATTTTATGGCTGCCGCTTTCGCAGAATTTTCATCGGATACTGAAATTCCCGTGAGTACTTCTGCTTCCTTTTCGTTAGGGGTAATGAGAAATGTATTTTTATAAATCTCTCCAGACAGTTGTTGTGCCGGGGCAGGATTTAGAATTACCCGCAGATTGTTGGAATGACAATGGGCGATTGTCCACGCTACGGTTTCCATCGGGATTTCAAGTTGAAGCAGCACAATCGTTTCTGCAGGCACATTTAAAAAAGCTTTATCCACCTGTTCTATTTTCAAATTCCCGTTTGAACCTGATGCGACGGTGACCGTATTTTCACCGTGACTGTCGACGTTGATCAACGCTACTCCGGAAGGGAGTGCAGGATCGATTGAGATAAAGGATGTATCAATTTTTTCTTTTTGAAAATGAGCGATCGAATTATGGCCAAAGAGGTCATCACCGACGTTGGCTATGAAGCGTACCTTTCCTCCAAGTCGTGCAGCCGCTACCGCCTGGTTGGCACCCTTTCCGCCGTCGGTCATGATGAACTCGCCACCCAGCACTGTTTCTCCTGGACCGGGAAGCCAGTCGCATTTAACGACCATGTCAGTGTTGGAGCTGCCGACGATGTAGATGGGAGACATTGGGAATGACGCGTTACGAATAATTGCAACTAAATAAATTGTCGTATTAAATCAAATCTAATCATCTGATGAAGGAGATGGAAACTTCAGGTTGATGAAATACAAGTTTGCCAAGCCTGCCTGCAAAAGCAGGGATAATACAGATTTATGTGAAAGCTAGTGCATTCTGTCCGTGTTTATCCGTGTGATCCTGCCTTTGCAGGCAGGCGTGGCAAAAAAGATGAATTAGAAATCAGTTTTAATTTTGCCTATTATTAGTGGTCCTGACCTGATCCTAAAAGCATGGAATTGGAAATTGATGTTGCTAAAAAAACAAAAGTACGTTACGGTATGTTGGCATTGGTTTTTATCAACGTAGCCATCAATTATCTCGACCGGGCCAATATTTCTGTTGCCGCGACTTCGGTCAGTAAGGAGTTGCAGTTGAGCTCTGTTCAAATGGGCTTGATCTTTTCCGCTTTTGGCTGGGCGTATGCGGCACTTCAAATTCCTGGCGGAATGCTGGCAGACCGTGTGGCGCCACGCATACTGTACACACTTTGTTTGATAACCTGGTCTTTGGTCACTGTGCTCCAGGGAATCGTAAATGGAATTGCGGCGTTGTTTTCACTTCGGGTGGCCACGGGTGTATTCGAAGCGCCATCGTATCCCATCAACAATCGTGTGGTGACCAGTTGGTTTCCGGAGCATGAGCGCGCTTCCGCAACCGCGATGTATATATCAGGTCAGTTTATCGGACTGGCTTTCCTGACGCCTGTGTTGGCGGCGATCCAGGCTTATTCAGGCTGGAGGGGTTTGTTTTTTGTTACCGGACTGACGGGTATGGCATGGGGTCTTATCTGGTATTTTTTTTATCGCGATCCTCTGCAACATCCGCGGGTAAACCAGGCTGAACTCGATTACATTGAAAGGGGTGGTGGCGTATTTTCCGGGAAGAAAGGTATCCCTGTAGGAAAATCCTGGAGCAGGGAAGACTGGAAGCAGGTTTTTTCGAGTCGCACCTTGTGGGGAATTTATATCGCTCAATTTTGTCTCAACGCCACACTGTGGTTTTTTCTCACCTGGTTTCCAACGTATTTGATTCAGTACCGCGGATTGAATTTTATTAAATCCGGTTTTCTGGCCTCCATACCTTACCTGGCTGCATGTGCCGGGTTGCTCTTATCTGGATTTGTATCAGACCACCTGATCACGAAAGGTAAATCTGTAAGCATGGCGCGTAAAACGCCGATCATCGTTGGTCTTATTATTTCCGTCAGCATAGTGTTTGCTAATTACACGGATGACACCGGCCTGGTCATTTTCTTTATGGCACTGGCATTTTTTGGTGCGGGCATGGGACTAATTTCCTGGGTGTTTGTTTCCTTACTTTCGCCCACGCATTTGATCGGGCTCACGGGTGGCGTATTTAATTTAATGGGAAACCTGGCTTCAATTGTAGTGCCCATCGCAATCGGATTTTTAACACGCGGTGGAGATTTCAGACCTGCGCTGGTTTTTATCGGCACATTGGGATTAGTAGGAGCGTGCTCTTATATTTTCCTGGTGGGTAAGATTGAGCGGGTCAGATTGTAAGCCTGCATCATTTTTAAAAGAATGAGGGACTTTATTTCCGATCGCTAAACTTGCAGGGTGGATTTATTCGTTATAGGGAGAAAGGTCAATGTTACGGAGAGAATGATTGGCTATGAAAAATATTTTATTAAAATTGGATGACAAAATTTTCAGGAGACAGAGAAAATCGTGACCAGAGTCAAGAAGAATAGGAACATGTGCATCAATAAAGGTATCGAATTCCGGAATACATTTTTTACAGGTAATTCAGGTCGCGAGCATTTTTTAAAGGCAGGCATTTATTTATAACCCTCCCTTCCTTTCAAAGCCCATTCCTGTTTCACATTCTTAAAGTCTTGTAGAAATTGTTTATTCTGGAATAGCATATTGACAAACTGCCTTGCAAATATTCTAGAAGCTTCGGAGTCGCTCGGAAAATGTACGCCCAGAATTTCGCGGGAGTGTGCCATGTCATAAGCATCCTTTACAAAGCAATCGGTGAATTCGGGTGCCAGCTCCTGATAGATGTAAGCATTAATATAAGAGTTTGCTGCATGGCCACTAGGGTAAGCCGCCCAATCTGTTTCCTGAAGGTTCTTCAAAGCGGGGTCAACAACATAAGGACGGATACGGGCATATTTATACTTCAACGACCAAATGAAATAACTCGCATCGCGCCAAACATTTGCCATAACATCTGCGGTAACCGGAAGTGTTTCAGGATTAAACCACGATCCAATAGAGCGACCGATATGAAAAAGGTTGTTTCTATATCGAGTATAAGTGGAATCCGAAGGTTTAACCCTGAGATTATAATAGACATCCGCCATATAAAGACTTGTTCTCACATCTTCTGCATTGCGGTACTTCTGTAAAGCCAATAAGTAATTTATTTCGGCGCGTGTTTGTTCGGAACTATTTGCCGGTGCATCTGGTATTTTGAAATCTTCGACAGAAACATTTTGAAGGTAAACAGGTTTGAGGCTTAGTCTTCTGTCTGCCGAGGCCTGATCGAATGGAAACTTTTGCTTGTCAATTGCTTCATTGGACGATTTTGGTTTAGGACTAACTAAAGCCAATTGTTTGTAGTGGCCACGAACAGGAGTTAACTCCCGGTTCTTGCTCTTTTGTCCGGAAGAGGCAAACACAGTGAAAATTAGAAGTGAAAGAGTAAATAGCCGGGTATTTTTCATACAATAGTTTTTAATACACATAAGACGGAATAATTACCAAAAAGACGCAATCTGATTTTTTTGCGTCTTTCTTCGTGTCTTCACGTCAATTAGTGTGAAGCGATTCCAGTAATCGCAGTAAGTATTAGTAAACAAAAAAATAAAACTATGGAAAATCAATTTGATCCAGGAAGCTGTTGCGATGGCGATAGCAGTTGCTGTGGTGGCGTCTCAGGGTGCTGCTAACCAGTTAGGAAGGCGGGTAGCCCTGCCTTCCTTTTTGTTTTATCCAACAAGCGAATCTTGATCACAATTACAGGGAACTCGGGTTTCACAGACAATTACATTTCCATATGCATCCATTTTAATATGGTACTGTTCATCCATCTTTTCTTTTAACATTTGCCGCGCCCGTTGCACTCTTGACTTAGCACCAGAATAAGAAATATTAAGTCTTTCGGCCAAATGCGTTTGCGAAAGATTCTCCAATTCGGTTAACTCAATCGCCTCACGATACTTTTCCGGAAGTGTAAAGATCATTTCTTTCAGACAAGAAGAAACACAATCATTTAACTCCGTATTCTCACTCTCCCAGTCAAGATCATGAACATTGATGGCTTGCGATTGACTCCGAAAGTGATCCGTAATTGCGTTACGTGTGATCTGATAAATCCATCCGGTGATTTTTTCGGAGTCTTTTAACTGATCCAACCGGATATGTACTTTTAAAAGTACCTCTTGAACAATATCTTCTGACAATGCCTTGTCTTTTATCCTTCGATACACAAAGCTTTTCAACTCTTGTTGTGTTTTAGCCCACGCGATGCGCTCCATTGGTTTCATAGGATTTAGTTTCTTCCTTAGTTGATAGATATTGGCTTAATTGTTCAACGGTAGTTTTTGCAGATCTTCCCACTCCGATCAAGGTAGCCGATGCAAAGCCGGTCCAATGACCGTAACCTACAAACCACAAACCCTCCACTTTTAATGACTTTGTTCCATCCGTTTCAGCTTTTCCATCCTGGCTGATCACATTCAACGGAGCAAGATGATTAAGGGATGCTTTAAATCCCGTGCAAAAAATAACAACGTCAACCTTCTCTTCATGACCGTTAGCCCAAACCAGGGAATCTTTCGTGAAATGTTCAAAAGGTCGTACACTTTTTAAAACGCCTCTCTCTCTTGCATCCTTAACGGAATCCACCATCACTATATCACCGAGTGAGGGGGGCTTAAATTGTTTTCCAATCTTTTGTGCTTCATACATTTGAGTAGCCGCATCAAAAAGATAGCGCCCATCAATATAGTCAGGAAGAAACCGCGGCTCTTTTTGTGTGATCCAAAGCGCATCGGTCACTTTTGTAATTTCAGCTAATATCTGCGCACCTGAATTCCCTTCACCAACAATCGCCACTCGCTTATTTATGAAATCATTCGCCTTCTGATACTGACTGGAGTGAAGTAGCTGACCTTTGAATAGAGCTTTTCCTGAAAACTCTGGGATATAAGGGTTGGTAAAAGAGCCAGTAGCACTTACAACCGCTTTTGAATAGTAAGTTCCATCTGTTGTTTCAACCTTAAAATCAGTATTCGGCCTATACACATTAAGGACCAAGACAGGTCTCTTTATGGAAAGATTATACTTCGATTCATAATACTTCAGATATTCAATAGCTACATCGCGAGATGGATAATATTCACCGCCACCCGTCATGATCAGTCCGGGTAGCGAACTCCATTGTGCAGGTGAAAATAACGAAAGTGACTTCCAGGTATGAAGCCATGCCCCGCCAGGTTCTGCCTGATTATCAAGAATAATGTAAGACAATCCTGTACGTCTGAGATAATATCCCATCGCCAGACCACTTTGCCCGCCACCAATAACAATCACGTCAAACCTGTTATCCATTACCTAAATAATTTTTGATGTATACAGTTTCCGCTGGAACCAAAAGGCAAAATTCACTAGTAAGATCAAGGCAGGTACTTCTATAAGCGGCCCAACAACACCGACAAAAGCTTGTCCGGAATTAATTCCAAAAACTCCGACAGCAACGGCAATCGCTAATTCAAAATTATTACCTGTGGCTGTAAAAGACACAGAAGCATTCTCTTCATAGTTGGCACCAAGTCTTTTTGATAAAAGAAAACTAAGTGTGAAGATGACAAGGAAATAGATGACTAAAGGAATGGCAATACGAATTACGTCAAACGGAATATCAACAATCATTTGTCCTTTGAAACTGAACATTACTACAATAGTGAACAGTAAGGCAATCAAGGTAAGCGGGCTAATTTTCGAAACTACATTTTGTATATACCATTCCTCACCTTTTGATTTTTTAAAAAAGTACCGTGTTAGAAAGCCAGCCAGGAACGGAACACCTAAGTAGAGGAAAACACTTTTAGCTACATCGCCCATACTCACGTCAACAACCGACCCTTCAATACCAAAGTAAGGAGGCAATACGGTAATGAATAACCAGGCGAATACGCTATAAAACAAGACTTGAAAAATGCTGTTCAGCGCTACTAAACCAGCAGCATACTCCTTATCACCCTTTGCCAAATCATTCCACACCAACACCATGGCAATACAACGGGCAAGGCCGATCAAAATAAGGCCGACCATGTAGTCTGGTTTGTCGCGCAAAAAAAGCAAAGCCAAAGCAAACATGAGGATAGGGCCAACTACCCAATTGAGAACAAGCGACAAACTTATTACTTTAACATTCTTAAATACTTTGCCGAGATGTTCATACCGTACCTTAGCAAGCGGTGGGTACATCATAATAATAAGGCCGGCTGCAATCAGGAGATTAGTTGTGCCCACCTGAAAGTGCCTCATAAATCCTTCCACGTTAAAAAAATTGCTGAGTGCAACACCCAAAATCATCGCAAGGAAAATCCAAAGTGTAAGGTATCGATCTAAAAAACTGAGTCGTTTTTGATTTGTCATGTTAGTATTTCTTGTTTAGGATTTTACTTGAGAAAAGGCAAAGAGAATTTCTCTTCCAATCTGAAGGACCCTTTCTTTATATTTAGCTTCTTCCTCTGGTGTGCCATCAAAGATTTTTGGATCGTCATACGTTAGCGCAATTCGGGCAGAAGCTCCTAAAACCAGTGGACAGTTTTCATCTGCATGAGAACACGTCATGATAGCAGCAAAATCTTTATTATGATTAAAAGGATCGTCGTATATTTTTGAAAATGCAATGACAGGAGTTGCACCATCTGCAAAGCGCACTTCATAAACAGGATTATCTCCATCTTTCGTCCTTGTAATATTAAATCCGGCATCCTGCATAGCCTTCACAGCTCTTGGATTAAAAGCCGTTGCCTCTGTTCCGCCTGAAAAGCATTCTACTTCCGGTATATTATAATAATATGCCGCTGCTTGCGCCCATAGTTGTGCGAGGTGGCTTCTTCTTGAATTATGCGTGCAGATAAAATTCAGATGCACTTTCTGCTTGGCATTAACTTTCTTCTGAATGAACCGGGTTAGCTCGTCTAATAAAGCCTTACGCTCCAAAGAGATCTGATCAGATTCCCTTGTGAGTTGTCTTTGTGTGGCATTTAATGGTGCGAACAATGTTCCTTTTTTGTTTGGTTTTTGGTCGACTGACATCATTGAAGATTACGTTTAATAGTATTTTGAATGCGAATGATCAGCTATTGCCGGACATAATCGTAATTATACGATCAAACAAGTCAAATTTTTTTAACAACAGACCTTTCCGGGTGTATAGGAATCAAATAATTGATCCAGGTAATTCCTGGCGGCAACCCACTCTTTTTCGTCAATGCAATAGCAGACTTTTGTTCCTTCTATATCTCCTTTAATAAGCCCCACTTCCTTCAATTCCTTCAGATGTTGCGATACAGTAGATTGGGAGAGGGGTAATTCTTCAACAATATCCCCGCATATACAAGATTGTTTTTCTATAAGGATGCGCAAAATGGCAATCCGCGCAGGATGCCCCAAAGCCCTAGCATACTTGGCAACCTTATTTTCCTTCACCGTAAAGTCCTCTGCTGTAGCAAGCCCCATATTAAATCACCATTTTATTAATCGTAAAACTACGATAGAAATATGAAAAAACATAATTGTGAAATGAAAAAGTTCTTCATTATAAAAACCATTGTGAATTACTCTATTAAAGGCAACACCGACAAAATGGAGGTAAGTTTTTTTGGTTACGCGGGTTTTTCACACGCATTTAGATCATCGTAAATAGATAATCCCCTGCAGTAGCGAGAAGTACAGGGTTTCAGTTTAAAAAAACTTAAACAACTAACCCAAAAAACGCCTGGGATCAACTACCGAAACAGGTCATGCAAAAAATGGAGCGACCTTTGAAGACGTGTGGGTCCATTAATGCATGGCAGACCCTCTCCGACACACCAGGATTTTATCGACTGGATAAATCCTGTAAATAAAGTTTGCGCAACTGGATAATTGCACATATATTAGCAATCACTTAGTTGCACAATGGAAACAAGACGAGATATTTTTCAAGCTATTGCCGACCCGACAAGAAGGGCGATTATTACACTCATTGCTCTACAGGCAATGACACCCAATGCCATTGCCGAACACTTTGACACAACACGACAAGCGGTTTCCAAGCACTTGCAAATTTTGACAACGTGCGAATTAGTAACGCAAAAGCAACATGGACGTGAAATCTATTACCAACTTGAAATAAACAAAATGAAGGAGATTGATAAATGGCTCAACCAATTCCGTAAGCTTTGGCAAGTACGGTTCAATCAACTTGACGAAGTATTATTAATTAACAAGAGCAAAAGAAAATGAAGCCAGCATTACTATTTGATTTTATCGTGGATAAAGAAAACAAAACCATTCACATCAAGCGTGAGTTTGACGCAGACCTTGCATTAGTTTGGGAAGCGTGGACAACAGCCGAATTGCTCGACCGATGGTGGGCTCCGGCACCTTTGCGGAATGAAACAAAATACATGGATTTTCGGGAGGGAGGCTATTGGCTATATACTATGCTCAATGAGAACGGCGAAAGGATAAGACTCGATAACGAAGAAATCTGGAGTAAGTGGAGCTATATTGCTATCGCTGATAAAGAATCCTTTACGGCTAAAGGTGGATTTTGCAATGAAAGCGGAACAATGAATCCGGCCTATCCACAGAACTTGTGGGAAACTAAGTTTACAGAAGCAAACAATCGTGTGCTTGTGACTATTAACTCCACTTTTGATAAACCTGAAGACCTTGAGCAAACTATTGAGATGGGCTTCAAAGAAGGCTTCACAATGGGATTACGTCAACTGGAAGAATGGTTAAGTACTCTATCCACTTTAGGAAAGTAAGCGCAATGAAAAGGAATATGCAAAAATTTTTGACGACATTAATAATAGTTAATGCAATGGGTTGTGGCAATTCTCACCAGGATTCTCACAAAAGCAATGGAATGGATACAACTTCCGATCAAGCATTTGCGAATAAGACGGATATGAATACTCCAAAAATAACACCTTGTCTTTGGGTTGACAGCAATGCAAAAGCAGTAGTAGATTATTACCTTTCCATTTTCAAGAATGGTAAGATGAAAGAATATCGGCAATATAAAAATCCACCCGAAGCAAGTGAGCAAGGTGGTCAAGACACCTTTGAAACAGCCATTCTGGAAATGGGTGATATAGAAATTAGTATTTTAGCTGCCGGCCCATACTTCAAGTTTAATGAATCTGTTTCGTTTGTTATTAATTGCAAAGACCAGGCAGAAGTTGATTATTATTGGGATGCTTTGATTGCAAATGGTGGAGAGGAGGGTTCTTGTGGATGGTGCAAAGACAAATATGGCTTATCGTGGCAGGTTGTTCCTGTTGAATATTTTCATCTTATTAACAGCGATGATCCTGAGGTTAGAGAAAAGGCAATGAGGAATACGCTCAAACAAAAAAAACTGATACTTTCAGAACTTAAATAAGCATAGTTTATTATCTCTTTAATCAATTTGCCCGAATGAAAAAAAAGGCTGCAAACTTCGGTTTGCAGCCTTTTTAATTTGACTAACTTTCTTGTTAGTAATTCTTTGACGAATCAGACCCATACCAACTTTTCCCGGCATTGCTCCAACGGGATTTTGAACTTGATTTGGATTGGCCGTTGGAACTTGATTTAGTAAGTCCGTTACTATTGGACTTGGCGTGTCCATTGGAAGTGGAATGAGCGCGACTGTTGGTATGAGACCGGGGATGTGAACCGGAGCTGCCTGACTGACCGTTTCTCTGTCCTGAGTTTCTTCTTCCGGAACCTTGTCGCTGACCGCTGCCTCCCATTTTGGGGGGTGGAACATGATCCGTCCGTGTGGAGTGATAAGGATGATCCTGAACTACCGGGATGGTTTTGCCGATCAGCTTGTGGATGTCGCGCAAATAATCTTTTTCCTCTGATTCACAGAATGAAAACGCAATGCCGCTCGCACCCGCACGCCCTGTACGGCCGATACGGTGTACATACGTTTCAGGAATGTTGGGCAATTCATAGTTGATGACATGGGATAAGTCA
>DAOMZK010000030.1:0-12206 GCA_035438035.1 Cyclobacteriaceae bacterium
ATAAAAAGCAATGTTTCAGGATTTGAGGTGGGATTCCTGCTGGATACCTACTTTTCAGAGGTCGTTTTAATGCCTACCACGACGAATTACAGCCTTTACCCTACCGTCTATTTCACGCTTTTTTACGGAAGTCGTAAGTAAAATCTGCCATTCACGGGATTTTTTTTGATTTTTTGTGACCTAATGGTCAAACGTGGATTCTGTTGCTATATTTGAAATCTCAAAAACGCGAAAATCGTATGGAAGCCAAAAAGACTGAAAGTGCTGATTTACATAACAAGACCACTTTTTTCTTCAGCATTGGTTTGCTTATCAGTATGACCCTGGTAGTGACCGCATTCGAATGGAAGGACAATGAACAATCTATCGCTGACCTGACGGGTAAAAACACAAATGCTTTTGAGGAAACCATGGAAGTCCCGCCGACGGACATTCCCCCTCCCCCTGCCCCGGTAATTCAGCAACCCCAGGTAATTGAGGTTCCTGATGAAGAGGAAATCAAGGATGATATTAAAGTTAATCTTGACGTTGAAGTAACGGAAGATACCAAGGTTGAAGAGATCGTTGTACAGGCTGAAGAGCCCAAGGAAGAATCGGAAGAGATTTTCAACGTGGTGGAAGAATCAGCATCTCCCAAAGGCGGCATCCAGGCCTTTTATAAATATGTAAGCGACAAAATCAAATATCCCGCACAGGCAAGACGTATGGGTATCGAAGGACGTGTATTCGTTCAGTTTGTAATTCAGAAAGATGGGTCACTCTCCGATGTAAGAGCGATCAAAGGAATAGGAGCAGGCTGCGATGAAGAAGCCGTTCGGATCGTACAAAGTGCTCCGGCATGGAATCCAGGCAAACAGCGTGGCAAGCCAGTAAAACAACGCTACACACTTCCCATCATTTTCAAGTTGGGATAACATAAGAGAATAATATAATTCAAACCCTTCCCTTTCGGAAGGGTTTTTTTTATTCAATACACTTCTTGTTCAAAGAATATATCCCAGCAAAAGTCCAAGCATGACAATGAGCGCTGATGGGAACCGGGTAAACGTGAGCAGGATAAAAGTAGCTGCCGTTACGAAATACGTGATGGGTAGATTGTCCAGGGGTTGAAATAGAAATATGGCCGCAGCTGCCACGAGGCCGGAACTGGCCGCAGCAATTCCTTCCAGTGATGCCCGGACTGCCCGGAATTTCTTAAGGCTTTCCCAAAAACGGATGACAAAGAAAATCAGGAATGTGCCCGGCAAAAAAATTCCTGCTGCTGATACCACCCCACCGACGACTTGGCCCCACAAACCCGATTCTTTCATCGAAAGCGCACCAATATAAGAACTGAAAGAGAATACAGGTCCGGGAATAGATTGGGCAATGGCGTATCCCGAAAGAAATTCCTTCGAGGTGACATAACCTTTCACTTCGACAAATTCGGTATAGAGGAAGGGTGTCAGTACTTGTCCGCCACCGAAAATAAGACTTCCGTTGCGGTAAAAATTTTCAAATAGTCGCACTGGCAAATTATGGGTTAATCCACCCACTACAGCGGCTGTAATCAGTACGCCGGCCCACAGGATGAAGTTTGCCCAATTAATGCGGATGGGAATTTTTTCCTCTTTGGGCTGAGCCTTGTACTTAAAAGCGGTAGTCACGCCGGCCGCAATCAGTGCGGCAGGATAGAAGAATGGGGAAAGGGTAGGAAAATATTGAAAGACGAAATAGGAAAGTACGGCGGCCAATACCATCAGGACAATTCCGGTACGGGTATGCACCGTTTTGATACTCATGGTGTAGGCGGAATAACTCACAAAGCCAACCGCCATGGCAGGCACAAACCGCGTAAACTCCAATGTGACATTTCTATTCTCAAAAGAGTTCATGAGTATGGCTGCCACAATCATCAATGTAACGGCAGGCAGCATCCAGATCAACAGGGTCAGGTACGCCAGGTTGGGCCCTCCCAGTTTGTAACCAATCGCGGTAAGCGTTTGTGTTGATGTGGGGCCAGGCAATACCTGACAAAGTGAATTGATTTCCATCAAATCATCTTCGGAGAGATAATTCCTTTTTTGGACCAGAATTTTGAGAAAATAAGCAAGGTGGGCCTGAGGGCCTCCCCACGTGCTCACGGAGAGTATAAACACGTCTTTCAGAAAAGTAAAGTATCGGACTTTTTTGTACAACGCTCTGCGCTTTTAGTAAATGATCGTCGTTACCGGAACAATTGAACTCCCCCGCGCCAAAGCATCATTCTGCCATTTTTCTGTCAATTTAAACCGGGGTAAAATATCACAAGTAGGAGGTGTCACCGCCACAGGTTAAGTCAATAAAGCTAAAGATTTTTGGGTAAATTTACATCTACCACCCCAGTCCGCAGGCGGGCTCACGTAGCATTCATTCAAACTAAATTTCAAATCGATGAAAAAAATCAATCGTAGAAAATTTGTCAAAGATTCGTTCGTGATCACAGCAGCGACGGCTGTTGGAACATCCATGCTAACCGAGGCCAGCCACGCAATGATCCCTTCCCTGGCTTTATCATTTTCACAAATCCAACTTCCATATTCCTATAATGCGCTTGAGCCGCACATTGATGCGATGACAATGGAAATTCATTATACCAAACATCACGCCGCCTATATCAAAAATGTCAATGACGCAATTGCGGCAGAAAATATTGCGTCCACAACGGAAATGGAATTCTTCAGCAATGTGTCAAAGTATTCTGCAAAAGCGCGCAACAATGGTGGAGGGTCATGGAACCATAATTTTTTCTGGCAGGTGATGAAAGGTGGCGGCGGCGGAGCACCTTCTGGTAAAGTGGGTGAAGCCATCCAAAGTACATTTGGTTCATTCGACAAATTCAAAGAACAATTTTCCACTGCGGCTGTAGGTAGATTTGGATCAGGATGGGCCTGGCTGGTGAACGATCAGGGCAAATTAAAGATTGACTCAACTCCAAACCAGGATAATCCCCTGATGGATGTAAGCACCGTGAAGGGAACTCCTCTCCTTTGCCTGGATGTCTGGGAACATGCTTACTATCTTAAATATCAAAACAAGCGGGCGGATTACGTCGCGGGCTGGTGGAATGTGGTGAATTGGGATGAGGTTGCGAAGCGCTTAAGCTAATCACTACATATTTAAAATTTAATCAAGGTCTTCCAACTGAAGATCCCTGCCGTTATTTTGCGTCTTCGATTTATGAAAAATATTTCCCTGGTTACTTTTTTTAGCCTGGCAGGTTTGATCAGCTGCTCAGCCCAGGCCGATTCAACCATTCAGCAACTCACGATGTACAAAACGTTTGGCGGCGCCCATTATGAATACCAAAAAGATACTTCAATATACTCCGTGAGCCCGAAACAGGTTCTCATGATCCTGAAAAATGATCCACTGGCTTATGCTGAGTTCAAAAAAGCAAAATCATATAACAGCCTGGGAGGAATAATAGGATTTGCAGGCGGCGTGATGCTCATTATCCCTGTAGGAAGCGCCATAGCCGGAGCCGAACCGGAATGGGGCCTTGTGGCCGGTGGTGCAGCGTTGATCATCACCTCAATACCTTTGATGAAAGCCTACAAACGGCATGCAGAATCTGCTGTCGACATCTACAATAAAAAACACACTGCCTTTCGCCCACGGACAGAGTATTTTTTGTCAGGGCTTGGTATCAGAATGGTAATCCGGTTTTAAAGTCGGCTGAGATCTTTTCGCGTTCGTTCATTTTCAAGATTGCCGGTGTTGAGTGTTGTAGCCGGTTCAAAAAGCATAAGTTCAACTTCTTCTTCAGCCACCGGCCGGTGCTCAACTCCTTTTGGTACTATTATAATCTCTCCGGCGCGGATCATTTCAGTCTTGTCTTTGAACTCCATTTTCAAGGTGCCCTTCAGAACCAAAAAAAGCTCATCCTCTGCATCGTGATGATGCCAGATAAACTCACCTTTCAACTTAGCCAGCTTGATGTGCTGCCCATTGAGTTCGCCAATAATTCGAGGGTTCCAGTGATCCTTGAATAGTGCAAGTTTTTCTTTCAGATTGATCGTATTCATAATGCTTACCGCACATGCGTTTTGACTTCGGGTTCCTTTTCGTAAATGGATAACAGGTCATCCATGATTGGGGTATCCTTCATGTGTGTGCCACGCAGTAATGGCGCAGCAATACCTTTTCCGAAAGCACGGTGTGAGCGGAAAATCCGGGCTTCGTCCCACCATCCTCCATCCAAACACATCTGCAGCGTCTGGCTTCCGCCCTCCACCATCACAGATTGAATTTCCCGGTTGTATAAATCATGAAACAGATTGGCAAAAAAATTTTCCTCCTCTAGCCTGATCAACTTAAGATTATCATGCTCTTCATGTTTTAAAAGATTGTAGCATAACGTAGACTGCGATCGATCAAATAAATTGAGTTTATCGCTTAACCTGAGGAAACGATCAATCACTATTCGTGTCGGATTGCGCCCGGACCAGTCTCTCACATTCAAACGTGGATTGTCATGGTGAGCAGTCCGGGTTCCCACCAAAACAGCATCTTCTTCTGTCCTCCAACGATGAGCCAATTGACGTGAATAATCATTGCTGATCCACTTCGATTCATAATTCTCATGCGCCACAAACCCATCTGCAGTTTCAGCCCACTTCAAAATAATATATGGTCGCTTCTTCTCAATAAAAGTAAAAAAACGACGGTTGAGCGCTCTGCCCTCTTTTTGCTTAACACCAGTGACGACTTCAATCTCCGCTGCTCTCAATTTTTTAATTCCATTTCCAGCTACCAGCGGATTGCTGTCAACATTGGCAATTACCACTTTTTTTACTTTGTGATGAATGAGCATATCTGCGCAGGGTGGTGTTTTTCCATGGTGGGAACACGGCTCCAGATTGACAAACAGTGTCGCATCCTTTAATAATTCTTTATTTACCACTGATGCAACCGCATTGATCTCCGCATGAGCCTCCCCATACTTCTGGTGCCAGCACTCCCCTATGATCTTGCCTTCATGGACGATAACACAGCCCACAAGCGGATTGGGGCTTACTCTTCCCTTCCCGAGGGCGGCGAGCTCCAGGGCCCGTGTCATAAAAATTTCATCCGGTGTCACAAGTCGAAAGATGGAGGGAGTGGATCAAAAATCAAAACGCGAGGTGATGTTCTGCAAAATCATTGTTACACTTGCAGGGTATGAAAACAGACTCAAAACAGCTATTTCAGCGGCTGATGAGCGATCTCAGACTCTCAGAAAGCAGGGAAGAAAAAGAAGCTATTGTTTTTTGGTTGTTGGAACATGAGCTGAAATTGTCACGTGCTAAAATAATGGCCGGCGAAATGATTCTTGCCGATGTGCCTCATTTATATACACTCATTTCCCGGTTGAACAAAAATGAACCCATACAGTATGTACTGGGTGAATCTGAATTTTATGGGCGCAAATACTTTGTTTCCCCGGATGTTTTGATTCCCAGGCCAGAAACTGAACAGTTGGTTAAAGAAATAGTCGACAGGGTTTCGGCAAAAAACATTTCCATATTGGACATTGGTACCGGCAGCGGATGTATTGCCATTTCGCTCGCGCTTGAATTGAATAAAGCTAATGTTTTTGGCACAGATGTAAGCCCCGCGGCATTGGCAGTGGCGGAAAAAAATGCCACAATACTTCAAGCTTCAGCTCAATTTTCAATTCATAATATTCTTGCGGATGAATTACCACTTTCCAATCTGGATGTGGTGGTCAGCAATCCTCCCTACATTCCGTTATCTGATAAGGATACGCTTTCAAAAAATGTAAGCGATTTTGAACCTGCGATGGCATTGTTTGTGGATGGGCAAGACCCACTCATGTTTTACAAAGCCATTGCAAATCATGCGCAACGTTCCCTCAGAAAGAGCGGACTGCTCATCACGGAAATTCACCAATCCTACGGACATGAAACGGCTTCAGTTTTCTTATCCGCTGGATTTAAAAACGTCAGTGTCATCAAAGACCTTTTTGGAAAAGACCGGTTTGTCTCCGGCATGAAATCTTGAAATCAGAATCTCATAGTAGCCATCACCATAAAATTTCTTCCTGCCTGCGGATAATAATAGGGTGATCCTCCGTAGGAATATCCATTCGAAGAATATTTTACATCGGCAATATTATTCAGCAAGAGACTCAAACCGATTTCTTTCATTCCCTTGGGCACAATCTGGTAATTCATTCTTATGTCGTTGATGAAATAACTATTGAGCGTCAGGTTTTCATCCTGCGAATTGTCAAGGTATTGTTTGCCGACATATTTTGCCAACCAGGTAATTTGAAAATGGGATAAGGCATTCCAACTCAATTGACTGCCACCAATCAATCCGGGTGACAGAATGATGGTTGTTTTGCGGGTCACCGGATTATTGCTGTTGTCCAGGGTGACAAAATCCTTGTTTTTATTGACACTCCAGGTGGCATTCAGATTCCAGTTCCATCGCTCGGAAAGACGGATTAGAGCGGACAATTCAATCCCGGTGCGATAGCTCTTTCCTATGTTAGCCCGGATAGGGTACCCTGAGTTGTCCAGTTGACCGGTAAGCACCAACTGGTCGGTATAATTCATGAGGTAGTAGTTGGCTTCAAATGCATACCGTGATGTATTTCTTCGCAGACCCAGTTCAAGATTGCCCAAACGTTCGGGTTTGGGTTTAACACTGCCATCGACATAATCCGAGCGATTCGGCTCACGGTTGGCAATGGCATAAGAGCCATAGAGAATATTTTTGTCGGATAATGCATAATTCAATCCCACTTTAGGATTGAAGAAATCAAACTGCTCATCAACATCATAACCAGTCTGGTCATCACGTTTGCCGGAAGTTTGATAATCTACATGGCGATACTGGACATCAATAAACGTATTCAGTTTTTCAGTCAAGCTATAATTCCATTTTGCATAGGTATTGAAATCATTCTTTTGGGATTGACCATCGTAATAATGATCGCGAATCGGCGTCTGGGCATACTGCGCCCAAATGATTTCACCATAATGTTTCGCCCTGGCGTATTCATTATATGCACCACCAATAACTACACTTGATTTACCCTTATTGTAGTTCAGGGAATAAGTCAAACCATAAAATTGGTTGTCCAGCCATTTCCTGACAATGACATCACTGGAGGTAATGGTGGTATCTTTCAAAACGATATTGGGCAATCCAAGATCGCCGAAGGATTGATCCTGGTGATACTCTTCATAAAAGCCACGGCCATAGGTATAATGCAATGAAACATTTGCACTCCAGTTTTCATTAAACTGATGAGACGTATGAAGCTGGTAATGGTCTTGCTTGTAATCATCCACCTGGTTGTCGTAGTACCGTGCTACGTCACCGTTGGCATCATAGATGGCTCCTGCGTAATTCATAGTACGATTGGTTTTCAACGTGGCTTCGTCAAGTCCGTACCAGGACTGGTATGTTTTTTCACTTCCGCCAAACGCAATGGCTTTAATCACCGTTTTCTTTCCATAGTATCCTCCACTGAGGTAATACGAACCTAAATCCGATGAGGCCCGGTCAACATATCCATCCGACGTAATACTGGAAATCTTGGCATCAAAAGCCCAATGGTTATTGATCAGTCCGGTACCGGTGCGCAGCGTATATCGCTGGGTGTTAAACGACCCAAATGCCGTTATGATATCAGTGTAAGGTTCTGACTGGAGAGAATTGGTTTGCACGTTGAGACTAGCTCCAAAAGCACCCGCGCCGTTGGTCGATGTCCCCACACCGCGCTGAATTTGGATGCTTTGTGTGGACGACGCGATGTCAGGAATATCGACCCAGAAAGTGCCCTGTGATTCGCTATCATTATAGGGTATACCATTGATCGTCACATTGACACGGGTGGCATCGCTTCCGCGAACCCGGATACCCGTGTAGCCCACTCCCGCACCTGCATCGGAGGTGGTCACCACTGAGGGCGTCCAATTCAAAATAAAAGGCAGATCCTGACCAAAATTCTGCTTCTGAATCGCCTGTCGGGTGATGTTGACAAAGGTAATGGGCGTTTTATCATTAGCCCGTGTGGCGGTCACCACCACTTCGTCCGTCAGAACAGAGGATTCTTCCAATTCAATTTCCAACGAGAAATTCTTTTGTAGTTCCACAGCTTGAGTTTTGTCCTTGAATCCCAGGAATTTTATCAACAACGTATATGACCCGGGTTCCATCTTTTCAAGCTGAAACCAGCCCAGATCGTCGGTAACAGTGGATAATTTTGAATCCAGAACTTGCACGGTTGCACCAACTAACGTCTCGTGATCGGTACCGCCACGAACTTTTCCAGAAATTGAAAATTGACCATGCGCATGCCACGTACAGAGTAGCATTACTACTGCAAAAAATGATTTTAACATGTTTACCTGTTTTAAAGTCGCTGCACATTGGGGTATGTGCATGCAAAAACTTGCCTCCCTACGACCGCATTACCGGCTTCAGGTTCTATGGGTATAATCTCAGCCCGTTTTTATCCCGATAACTATCGGGAAAGGCACCCCTTACTTGGAGTAAATGTAGAAAGGAAAAGTGGATTAGGAAATACGCTATTCGATTAGATATTGTTCAGAAAATTGACAAAAGGCAGTTGGCCATATGCCAAATCAATTTATTTCAGATTTAAATTAAGAATGAGATATTATAAAAATGCTGAAGGAATCCCACCTGGTTCCTATTCTTTCAACACCAAGTCGATGCACATTACCGCGGCAAGAATCAGGCGCCGTAACGGATTCTCTGCAGGAACTTCTGAACTGATCTGCAGGATGTAATTGTCTGCCGATGTAAACATTTCTTTGCCCAGTCCGCTCCACTTTTTCGTTACAGTCGCAAATTCCTTTCCGTCGTTTGCCACAAACTTGAAATCCCAGCTCATCCAGTTTCCCTTGAGCATGCAAAGCGGTCGGTCGTTGGCATCCATCAATTCAAACTTGCCACCAATAGACCAGAATTTTTGCCTGAACCTGCCGATGATGGCATCATTTTCATCCAGCACTTCCACGGTGGACAGGATGAAAGAAACACCCCGCTTCACAGTAATAATTTTCTGTCCGCCAGGCACACGGATCTCCATATGAAATGGCGTCATCCTTTTGTACTCCGTGAACCGGAATATTTTTGTAAAGAAACCCAATTTATCCTCCCGGCACTCCAGTACGATTTGACCCGTCTCAGGATCGAAAATATCAAAACTGTTGGAGGCTTTGAATATCCTTACATGTTCTTTGACGAAGAAGATGTTTTTAGAAAGAGCCGGAGTCACGTTATTCAAGAATAAAATATCAGAAGTTTCTCAAAAGATTAGTCATAGAACAGGCATTTGTCAAGACAGACTTTACAGTATCCGTTTTTACACGCTCCTGCTTCATAGTATCGCGATCACGAATGGTGACCGTATCATCTTGTAAAGTTTGATGGTCAATCGTGATACAAAACGGTGTGCCAATGGCATCCTGTCTCCTGTATCGCTTGCCAATGGCATCCTTCTCTTCATAAAAGCAGCGGAAATCATATTTCAGATTTTCCAGTATGGCCATCGCTTTTTCAGGGAGACCATCTTTCTTCATCAACGGAAGAATAGCCACTTTATGGGGTGCCAACGGCGCCGGAATGCGGAGTACTACGCGTTCATTTCCCTCATCACCCTCCCGTGCCGGCAGTTTCTCTTCTGTATAAGCACTTGACAAAACCGATAAAAATAACCGGTCCAGGCCTACCGATGTCTCCACCACATAGGGCACATAGCTCTGGTTGTCTTCAGGATCAAAGTACTGGAGTTTCTTTCCGGAAAATTTCTCATGACTCTTCAGATCAAAGTCGGTGCGCGAGTGAATGCCCTCCAGTTCTTTAAAGCCCATCGGAAAGTTGAACTGAATATCACATGCTGCATTGGCGTAGTGCGCCAGGTTCAGGTGATTATGGAAACGATAATTATCCGCGCCAAAGCCCAATGTCTGGTGCCATTTCATTCGACGCTCTTTCCAGAATTCATACCATTTCAGTTCTTCTCCCGGCTTAATGAAAAACTGCATTTCCATCTGTTCAAATTCCCGCATGCGGAAAATAAACTGTCTGGCAACGATTTCATTTCTGAATGCTTTCCCTATCTGGGCTATGCCGAACGGTATTTTCATTCTCCCTGTCTTCTGAACGTTGAGGAAATTGACAAAAATTCCCTGTGCGGTTTCCGGGCGAAGGTAAATGGTATTGGCGTCCTCCGCTACAGACCCCATTTCTGTGGAGAACATCAGGTTGAATTGCCTTACCTCTGTCCAGTTCTTCGTTCCTGAAATCGGATCGGTTATTTCAAGCTCTTCGATCAAACGCTTCAAGGCCGGCATGTCGTTGCTGCCGATGGCCGATTTTAGTTTGGCATTGGCATCATCGATCTTCTTTTGATACTCCACAACCCGCGGGTTGGTAGCGATAAACATATTTTTATCAAAAGACTCTCCGAATCGATTGGCTGCCTTTTCTACTTCTTTTTCGATCTTATTCTTGATTTTATCAATGGCATCTTCCACGAGCACATCCGCCCGATACCTTTTTTTGGAATCTTTATTATCGATCATGGGATCGTTGAAGGCATCCACGTGCCCGGAAGCTTTCCACGTGGTGGGATGCATAAAAATAGCCGCATCAACGCCGACAATATTTTCGTGCAACTGCGTCATGAACTGCCACCAGTATGCTTTGATATTGTTCTTCAACTCCACACCATTCTGACCGTAGTCATACACGGCACCAAGACCGTCATAAATTTCACTGGAGGGAAATACAAACCCATACTCCTTAGCATGGGAAATCACTTTTTTCAATAGGTTCTCTTCTTGCGCCATAAATTTTTTCTGCCGGCTCCACGATGGGATGCAGGCAGGCGCAAAGATACTTTCAAAATTCAGAAGTAGAAGTTTTCAGATGCCTTTGAAAGGCAATTCAAGGGAGAAACGAGTGCCTTGTCCCAATACAGACTGAAGGGAAATAGTCCCCCCTAATTTATCCATGGTTTCCTTGGCTATATAAAGTCCCAGCCCGCTTCCCTTGGAATTTTCACTGGCGCGATAAAACATATTGTACACCTTGGTATGATGCTGCGGATCAATGCCGATGCCGTTATCATCGAGATTGAGGATCAGTGACCCCTCTTTTTCAGCTTTACTGATTTTGATATAAGAACGGTTTTTCTTGAGATCCCGGTATTGAATGGCATTTGAAATTAAATTGAAGAGTACAATTTGCAGGCGGGCCTTATCGGTAATAGTTACAAATGTGTTTTCCAATTCATTTTCCATTTCAATACAATCCGCGCCATTGTTGAATTTTAAAGTTTCAAATATTTCGTCCGCCAGTTCCTTCAGGTTGACCTGCTCCAGTTTTATTTCACTTCTTGCATTACGGGAAAAATCTATGATGTCACGAATGAATTGTTCCAATCTTATTATTCTTCCCTTGATGAGGCCGAGGTACTGAGTAGTTTCCTTCGGTTCCTTCGAATTCTCAATCAGATGCACAAGGCCCGAAATGGAACTCAAGGGGGCGCGCAAATCGTGCGACACACTATAGACAAATCGATCAAGCTCCTTGTTGGCTTTCAGTAATTGCTCATTCTGTTCCTGCATCAGCTTCTCATTTTCTCTCAATTTGGCTTCTGCCTGATAGTTTAATTTTGAAAATAACAGGAAAGAATAAATACACACCGCTCCATTTATGGTGGCATTCACAACGAAAAAGAATTTCGTCTGATAAGGGGAAAAATGTCGATGCTCAACAATGGATACGTCTCCCAAATACACCAGGATCATCAATATCATGGAAAGCGTTGCAAAAAAAAGTGACTTGGGCCAATCCTTAAAATCATAAATAGTAAGCGCCACAGCACCTGCTGCGAACATATACAGGCTGATGCCGGTCTCAAAGGGTTCGCTTGATGCCACCACATACAGCATGATATTAAAAACAAACAGACCCAGCACTTTTGCAATCTCCGTTCTCCCCAGTCGATTAAGAAAATAAACCAAAAGGGAAAATCCAAAGAACCCTATGTAAAGAAACTTTTGTGCATAAACTCCCAGCAACAAATCGAGAGCCAGGTAAATCGAGGTCAGGATGAAAATAAGAAGTGATAGCCGACTCAGCAGGACGACTCGCTTTCGTTCAGTCTCACTTTTAATATCTAACATGAATGG